>CATPAP010000234.1 GCA_955651875.1 Candidatus Dormiibacterota bacterium | reverse complement strand
GGACGGTGTGGCCGAGTGGCTGCCCGGGCTCGACGGACGTTTCATCGTCGGGGTGCCCGACGGCGAGGTCGCCAGCCGGTATCGCGACATGCGCAACGTCACCGTCGCCCGCGGCGATGGCCTCCTCGACGTTGCGCTCGGTGCCGTTGAACATTTCGAGGGCTCACCGGTGTTTCGCGAGGATGCCGCGTTCCGCCTCGAGAAGCGGTTGCGCCGCTCGCAGCCGGAGGCTGCCTCTCGCTTCCGCCGGGCCCGCCTGCGGCCCGCCGACGCGGCCTCCCTGCGCGCCGCGGCCGCCGAGGATCACCCCATCCCCAACCTCCCGCCGCCAGAGGGGGTGCCCAAGCTCGGCGAGGACGCTCATCGCGCGGAGCTGGTGCGAGCACTCGCGGACACGCTGCGCCGGCTGCAGAGCATCCGCACGACCCGCTGACGTCCCACGCTGACGATGGTGCCCGGGCTCGCTGCGATGCGGGGCATCGCCGACGATCGGGCACAATGATCAGGTGACCGAGGGACCATCTGAGCGCGCGCTGAAGGGGGCGGTCTTCGACCTCGGCGGGGTCATGACGGAGCCGATGGGCCGCCACCGCGAGACCATTGTCGACCCGGTCCAACTCGACCTGCTGCGCTTCTTCCTCAGCGAGTTCAGGGACGTCTACCACCTGCCAACCGGTGCCCACGACCTCCACCTCCTCGAGACCGGCGCGATCTCCGACGAGGAGTTCTTCGCCCGGATGACGGAGCGGTACATCGCCGAGGGCGGACACGATGGCGTCGACGCCGGCATCGCGCAGCACGTCGTGTTCGGCAAGGGGATGGTGGCGTGCGGCGCGATGATCGACGCCGTGCGCCAGGTCAAGGCGGCGGGATACCGCACCGCGCTGCTCACCAACATCTCCCGCAGCGGCGAATCGCTCTTGCGGTCGCTGCTCCCCGTCGACGAGCTCTTCGACGTCGTCGTGGACTCGTCGCGGGTGAGGATGCGCAAGCCCGACCCGGCCATCTTCCTGCTCACCTGCGAGCGTCTCGGATTGGCTCCGCAGGAATGCCTCTTCGTCGACGACCTGCGCTGCAACGTCGCAGCCGCCACCGAGCTCGGCATGACCACCATCCAGTGCAAGGACCCCGTGGCCATCGCGGACGAGGTCGTCGAGCTGCTGCTTGGACGGCCGGCGGCCGCCGAGCCGGAATCCGCCGGCGCGGGGCCGTGACCGGCTCGGCGAGGGTCTCCGTCGTCGACCTGTCCGCCGCGTCGAGTGACTCCCGTGAGATCGCCGCGGCGACGCACATCGGGCCGGTGCGCAAGGAGAACCAGGACGCATTCGCGGCCACCCCGCTGGGCGGCGGAGGCGGGGTCGGCCTGGTCCTCGCGGACGGGATGGGCGGCCTGCCCGGCGGCGGCGAGGCTGCCAAGGCTGCGACGGCAGCCGCTCTCGACGTCCTGGCCGCGGGGCCTGCCGAGGAGGCCACGGCGGCCGAGGCGGTGGCGGCCGCCAACCGCGCCGTCGCAGCCCTGCAGGCCGAGCTCGGCGGCCAGCCGGGCACGACGCTCACCGTCGCCGCGGTTCACCGCACCGGCGCGTTCATCGGCCACGCCGGGGACAGCCGAGCGTACCTGGTGCGGGCCGGCGAGGCCAGCGTGCTCACCAGCGACCACTCATGGGTCGGCGAGCAGGTCCGCGCCGGCGCGCTCGAGCCGGGGTCGGAGCGGCGTCACTCCCGGCGCAACGTCATCACCATGGCGGTGATGGGTGGTGAGATTGAGCCACAACTGCTGTCCGTGCCCCTATTGGCCAGGGACGTCCTGATGCTCTGCAGCGACGGGTTCTGGGAGCCATTGACCGACGAGCAGATCGCCGCCCTGCTCGACACTCCCGGACCGCTGACCGCTGTCGTCCGGAGGTCGGCCGAAGCGGCTCTCGACGCCGGAGGGATGGACAACGTGACCCTCCTGGCCCTCCGCGTGTCGAGCTGACCAGCGAGCAGCCCCAAGGGATGCGCACAACAGCGCAACTCGTGCGAGGATCGGGCTGGCCGTTACCAAGCTGCCGTCCGCGCCGTTGTGTCACCACTCGCACCCGCCGGTCACTCCCAGGAGACCACCGCATGCCCCGCCGTCAGCAGCTCCGTGGCATCAAGATCTGTGCCCACTGCGGCGCGGGCTACGACGGCTACAGGGCGATGGAGTCGCGGGGCCGCTACTGCTCGCCGGTGTGCCTGGCCGCGGCCCGGGCCGCCCACCGCCGGACCCCGGAGCACACCCCGAGCGGCGGCGACGCCGTCATCGCCCTCGCCCCGTGACCTGCGCGCGCTGACGCACCCGCCGCGCTGACGATCGGGCAGACTGGCGCCCATGGCACGCCTCTACGCTCAGATCTGCACGCTCGTCTTCCTCGTCGTCGGGGTGGGTGGCCTGGCCGCGGGGAACGCCGGGCCGCAGTACGCGCAGGGCGGCGGCAACGTCGGCAGCCTCATCCTTCACCTCACCTGGGCACGCGACGTCCTCGACATCGCTCTGCTCGCTGTTTTCGCCTACGTCGGCTTCGTCGCCCGCCGCGGACCCGGCCGGATCCTCACCGGCGCTGCCGGTCTCGTCCTCTTCGCCCTCGCCATCGCAGGCTTCCTGGTCGGGGACGACGCGCACGCGACCAAGGGCTTCCTCGGTCTCCACTTCACGACCGCCCTCAACCTCCTCGACCTCGTGGTCGGGGTGCTCGCCATCCTCGCCGCGCTCGGCACCGTGGAGGACCCCGAGCCCGCGCAGCGCTCCGTGCTGCGGGGCTAGCAGCTAGCCGCCGGGCTCAGTGCCTGCCGTTGGTCTCGTTGTGGATCCGGACTGAGTCCTCGACCGACACCGCATCGTCGTCGTGCACGACCTTCTCGACCTGCTGGCGGGCCATGCCTGCAGCGGCAGTCGCGAACGGGGCGACGCGGCGGACGGTGCGCTCGGCGACCTGGTAGCCGTCGCGAGCTGCGCCGCCGAAGGCGGCCAGCTGCTGGCGGGTCTTGGCGCCGGGCTGGGGGGCGACGCAGATGCCGACGACTGCCCCGATGACGCTGCCATGGACGAAACCGCGGACATAACCCATGTCTGACTCCTCGAGGATGGTGTGGAGGGCGACGGCGACCACCCTACTACGTGAGCGCTGTCGAAGCCCACTCCCCGTCCGGCGTGATGCGTAGGCGCTCGACCGGGCGTCCGCCGACGAGGTGCTCGGTGATGATCTCGTCGACGTCGCCGACACGGAGGTTGCCGTACCACACCCCGTCCGGGTAGACGATGAGGATCGGCCCCTGGTGGTGCTGCTGGTTGCAGCCCATGCGGGTGGTGCGGACGTGGGTGAGCCCGCGACGCTCCAGCTCGTCGCGCAGGCGGAGCAGGATCCTCTCGCTGCCCAGGCCGCCACAGTGGTGGCGCCCGACGGTGGTGCAGACGAAGACGTGCAGGTTGCGCGGCGCGGTCGAGCGGTCCATCGCTGCCGATGGTGACGCAGCGGGCCGCTGCACCGTCCCGCCGCTGTGCGTCAGAGTCGGCCGCGCATGGAGCTGAGCTTCGCCTTCTTCGCCGACGCCGCCACCGTCCCACCCGACGGCAAGCTATACGTCCTCGGCGGCGGCTTCAGCGCCCTCGCCCTGCCCCAGCTGCCCGGCATGGCCACGTTCGCCGTCGTCGCCGGGTTCCGCTTCGGCGTCGCTGACGCGGGCCAGGTGCACGTCATTGAGCTGCGCTTCGTCGACAACCTCGGCAAGCTGGTTCTGCCCCCGACCACGATGCGCTTCGAGTCGGCGGGCCCGCCGCCACAGGGGACCGGCGAGGTGAGCGTGTCGACGGTGAGCGTGCTGCACCCGACGCTTGGCGAACCGGGCGAGTACGCCGCGGAGTTCTGGCGCGAGGGGACGCTGCTGAGCACGGTCCGGCTCCACGTGCTCGAGCAGCAGAGCCCGATCGGCAGTCCCGGCGGACCACCTCCGGCATAGGCGGGCTCAGAGCGTCTCCGCGGCCTCGTATTCGTAGAAGCCGCGCCCGCTCTTGCGACCGAGGTAGCCGGCGGCGACCATCCGCTTGAGCAGCGGGGGCGCTGCGTAGTCGCGGATCGCGTACTCCGCGTAGAGCGCGTCGCAGACGAAGAGGGCGGTGTCGAGGCCGATGTAGTCGAGCAGCTGCAGCGGGCCCATGGGGTGGCCACAGCCGAGCTTCATGCCCTCGTCGATGTCCTCCTTGGTTGCGAACCCGGACTCGTAGAGCCGCACCGCGCTGTTGAGGAAGGGGATGAGCAGGAGGTTGACGATGAAACCACCGCGATCCTGGGCCACGATGACCCGCTTGCCGAGCTTCTCGCCGAGATCGCGGGTCTCCTCGAGGGTCTGGTCGCTGGTGGCGATGGTACGAACGACCTCGAGCAGCTTCATCACGGGGGCGGGGTTGAAGAAGTGGGTGCCGATGACCCGGTCAGGGCGGCGCGTCGCGCGGGCGATCTCGATGATCGGCAGCGATGACGTGTTGCTGGAGAGGATGGCGCGCTCGGGGACGATCGCGTCGAGCTTGGCGAACAGCTCCATCTTGTCGGGAAGCCGCTCGACGATCGCCTCAACGACGAGGTCGCAGTCGGCCAGCTCGCCGAGGTCGGTGCTGAAGCTGAGCCGGCCGCTGATCTGCTCGACGTCCTCGTCGCTCAGCTTGCCGCCCTGGCGGCCGCGCTCAAGCGAACGCTCGACGCGCTTGCGCCCGGCGGCGAGCGAATCCTCGCCGGCCTCGGCCACCCTGGTGCGCAGCCCGCTGCGTGCGGACACCTCGGCGATGCCCGAGCCCATCAGGCCGGCGCCGACCACTCCGACCGTCTTGATCTCCATCTCTGTCTCCCGATCGACGTTCCCTGCGCGGCCCAGTGTGCCAGCCCCTGAACAGGCCGTCGCGGTTGCACTCCTATGATGGCGGCGATGGCCAGCTCCGATGTCGACCTGGTGAGCGGCGACCTGCTCCTCGCCAGCCGCCTGCGGGCCGCGCTCGTGGGCAGCGCGGAGGTGAGGCTGGTGGGCGGTGCCGGGGTCCCTGCGGCCGGCACCGTGTTCGTCGACCTCAACGACGACGTCGACGCGCGCATCGAGTTGATCCGCTCGCTTCGCGACCTCCGCAGGGCGGTGCGGATCATCGGTTTCTGCCAGCACGACGAGCGTGGAGTGCGGGTGCGGGCGATGGAGCAGGGCGCCGACCAGGTGGTGACCAACGGTGCGCTCCAGCAGGCGGCGCTCCGCCTGCTCGGGGCGAGCGCGGGTGGCTGAGCGCGAGGAACGCGTCAGCGCTGAGCTCGACCGCGTTCGCGAGGAGGTGGTCGAGACCCGCCGCGACCTCCACCGCCACCCGGAGCTCTCACTCCATGAGGAGCGCACCGCGGAGATCGCCGCACGGCGCAGTGAGGGGCTCGGCTTCACCGTGCGCAGCGGCGTTGGCGGCACTGGGGTCGTCGCCGACCTCGACGGCGCCGCAGCCGGCGACGGGCCCACGCTGATGGTGCGCGCCGACATGGACGCGCTGCCCGTGCGCGAACGCGGCAGCGACCGGGTGGTTAGTTCCGAGGTGGACGGGGTCATGCACGCCTGCGGCCATGACGGCCACGTCGCCATGACGCTCGGCGTGGCATCGGTGCTTGCAGCGCTGCGAGACACCTGGCGCGGGCGCCTTCGGCTCTGCTTCCAGCCCGCCGAGGAGATCGCCTCCGGGGCCGTCCCGATGATCGATGACGGTGCGCTCGACGGCGTCGACCGCGTCCTCGGGATCCACCTCTGGGCGCCGCTCCAGGTCG
>CATPAP010000233.1 GCA_955651875.1 Candidatus Dormiibacterota bacterium | reverse complement strand
ATGATGTCCGAGGAGCACCCGGCGAACCGGATCACTGACGAGGACTTCGCGTCGGTCTCGGCAAATGCTTTGCAGCGTGGCCACGATGTCGTCCTCTGCGGTTCGCGAGATCCAGGAAATGATTGCCGGGATGCGATTGTCGACGGCGGGATGCGGGGAGTCGCCGAAGTCACACAGCAGGCCGCGTACCGTCGCTTCATGGAGCGCGCAATAAACGGCGTCGTCGAAGACGGCGCGGTGGCTAGGGCACCAGGCCGTCGGGCACAGACGCGCTCTGCGATCGACATACGTGCACGGGATACCGGTACGTGCTGCGCAGCCCATGCCGTGGCACTGTGCTGTTCCAAGTGCGCTGAAGGCAGTCGGGGGATCACGGTCATCGGGCTGGATGACCGGAGCGTCGTTCTCGCCTTGCCAATGTAGGTACATGACCTCTCCGTCCGGCAGCGGTTCTTCGGCTCCAAATCGTTGCAACTGCGTCACATCATAGGCCGCGTCTTTCCAGAGCAACCGCTTGGTCGATGACAGTTCGGTGGTCAAGTTGCAACGACCGGTGACGCCTGGGTCCGCCCGCGCGGGAACTGCTTGGCGGCCCGAGCCAAGATTCCGCTCCAGACCCATTCCGGTCCCTGCCGCCTACCCGCCGCCGGCGGTCACCACGAAGGCAGATCCCCCATCGTTAGACATACCGGGTTGCATACGGCGGCTCTTTGCCTCACTTGGAGGACTTCCGCAGCGTGAGACGAGCCCGATGTGGCAACCGCCTCAGTGGCGCTGCGGAGTTCGATGAGAGCATCGCGGTCGACGCGAAGCGCGATACGAGCCCGGTACGATCTTTGACGACATGAACGAGTATCAGCTCCGCACAGCGCAGCCTGGGGATTCCGAGGCACTCAAAGACCTTCATCGACGCTTATCCCTGGTCCATGAAGACAGCCGTGAAGTCTTGGCCGTTCACCCGGAGATATGGAAGGTCCAGCTCGCCGCTGCCCCTGGCTCGCCCCTTGTCGTCAACTACATCTGCAACGTGCACGGGGCCGCGATGACTGGCACGTTCAGCATCGTGCCGAACGCAGCCACGGCATCAACGCAGGGACAGCTCGACACTGCCGCGGCCGCCCAGTACGCCGCTGACGTCGCCGCGGGCCAGGCTGTCGAGTCGTCGGTCGCCGGTGCTGCCGTCACGACGAATCCCGACGTCAGCCACCTCATCAGCATGACCGCGGGGGCCGAGACGTCGGATGGTCACGTCCAAATCCTCGAGATGCTGCCCGGTAGGGTGAATATCAAGCCCGGCGACAGCGTGAAGTGGATCACGCCGTCGCAGAACGATCCCCACACGGTCACGTTCCCGCAGGGTCCAGCCTCACCGCCAGCGGATCCATTCTCCGCAGGCGTGCGAGGGCGCAGGCGGGGACGTTTCTGCATCAGCCGGCCCCCCACCTTTGGGTGCGCTGGCGCGCCCGGCAGTCCGCCTGCTCGCCGGCCTGAGCACTCAGCCTGCCCACAGTGCGGGGGAACCACGACGTCACCCGCCGCTGAGGACGTGCTCTGCGCCGACTGCGCCCTGCCGTGCCAGGGTAAACCCTGGAACCGCTCCGACTGCGCCGCATAGGCCGAAGGCGTGCCACCGAGGGCGCCTAGGAGTCCCGGAACCGAGCTCCGATGACCTGAGCAGCCGGCCCGCGGGCAAGCAGCCCTATAGAGGATGTCGGCCTCCCCACCTTACTGGGTGGCTTGCGAGGTACGCTCGTGTTCGCCGCGGCTAACGGGAGTTAGCTGCTCGGCGCCATGGGCCTGCTCAGTTCCGGGGCCGCCCGCGGACAAAGAACCAAGCGGCCGCGATCAGGACGACAACGATTACCACCACATAGACGGCGATTTCCTTGGGGCCGACAAGGTTCAAGGCGAGCATTGGGTACCTCCGGGACCGGTGTCGCGCCCCCCCGTCTGCGGTCGGTGCGCGTTGGAGGCGACAGCTTAGCGCGGCCAGCACGCAGCCCTCGCGTCCGCGAACCTAACGGGGAGGCTCTGGGAACCACAGGCGCGTGCTCAAGGTCTCCCGTGCCGCCTATCACCACTGGTCCGTCTATCCGTTGTCGATGCGCGCTCGTGCTGACATCGTGCCCACCGAGCGCGTCACCGCCATCCACGCCCGCAGCCGGCACACCTACGGTGCACCGCGGATACATGCCGAGCTGCAGGCCTGCGGGGAACTGCACAGCCGCAAGCGGATGGCGCGGCTCATGCGAGGTGCCGGCATCGCCGGTCGCTTCCCGCGTCGCTATCAGCGGACGACGATCGGGGATCCGTTCACGGTGGTCCCCGACCTGGTGCAGCGCGACTTCGCACCGACGCGACCGGATGAACTCTGGGTCGCGGACATCACCCACGTGCGCACCTGGGAGGGGTGGTTGTACCTGGCCGCCATCCTCGACTGCTACTCGCGTCGGTCGTTGGCTGGTCGGTGGCCAATCACCTGCGCACCGAGCTGCCGCTCAACGCGTTGCACATGGCCGTGGCGCGTCGGGTTCCTGCCGATACGCTCATCCACCACACCGACGGCGGCTGCCAGTACACCTCCGAGGCGTACACCAACGTGCTCGAAGGCCATGGCATTCGTCCAGCCTCAGCCGACCCGGAAACCGCTGGGACAGCGCGGTGGGTGAGAGCTTGTTCTCGACGCTCAAGTTGGATCTCGTCTACCGGCACAGCTGGCCGACCCGCGCGGCTGCGCGAGGCGCGATCTTCGTGTACATCGAGGGTTTCTGCAACCGGGAGCGTCGCCACTCGACGCTCGGCAATCTCAGTCCGGCAGACTACGAATCCCGGCACAGCGCTGTGTGCTCGGCCTAACAAACGTGTCCGTCGAAGCGGGGCAAGCCCACACAACCAAACCCCGCGCCACCGCGGGACGCAACCGGAACCCAACTTAGCAGGGTGTTGATTTTCACCCGCTGACCGGGCCAACACAGGGCGACTCCGGTATGCGAGTCTTGGGCCAGCGACGTCGGCTTGCGGAGATTCAGCATGCGTGGTAGCAGCGAGCGACAAGTGACGATGCTGTCCACCCTGGCCTCGGAGAGCCTGATCCCGCTGGACCACCCCATCCGGCGAATCAAGCCGGTGGTGGAGGCGGTGCTCGCCGAGCTGGGGCCGGAGTTCGACACGATGTATGCGGCGACCGGGCGGCAGAGTGTAACGGAACTCCAGCCCAGAGCTGAGGTGTGCAAGGGTGACGTCGGCAGCTGCTGAGCAACTTACGCGTGCGATTCGCGCGCGCCGTTCGCTACGGATCCGTAACGAAGCGTGTGCCAGTCACGTGTCGCAGTCGTGAGTCGATCTACGCTCTCCAGCAAGACGCCTTGGCGGGTGGCCAAACGGTTGCACATACCAACCTCTCTTCCCCCTGGAGGCGTTGCATGCTTTCGACACGTCTCACTGGTAGAGCAACACCCCGGCGCGTGGTGGCGCTGGCTGCTGCCGCGATCGCACTCAGCACATTGGTCAGCCTAACTATGCATTCGACCCTGGCTCAAAGCCCAGCGTCGGCCGGGCTGGTCAAGGCCAGTGGGGCGACGGAAACTACGGCATCAACGCACCTCACAGCCTCAGTGAGCACGACAGCCGGTGACACGCTGGTGCTCAGCGTGGCGATACACACCGGAACCGCTGATCACCTCACATCGGTCACCGACACTGCCGGGAACACCTGGAAGCTTGGCGGCGCCTGGTACTCGTCCAGTTCCGATTCGCGCGCGGAGTTGTGGTGGACCGACAAGACCCGGGCAATCTCCGGCGTGACCGTCAGCACGACCTCCGCGCACGTCATGGCCATGGCTGTGACAGCGTTCTCGGGGGTCAGCGGTCCCACCACGATCGTTGGCAGCGCGGGCAACGGGACAACTCCCAGCACCCCATTCGGGAATACCTGCCACGCCGGGTCGATCGTGGTGGGACTCCTCGCGCAGCACGGCGTCGACCAGCCGCTCACCTTCAAGGGCAGTCAGATCGCGGGGCCGCAGTTCAGCAGCCTCGGCGGCGCCGTGGGGATCGAGGAGGTGCGTTCCGGCTACCAACTCCTGACCAGCGACACGAATACCCATGCGTCCGGATCTGTCGCTGCGAGCGTGGTGTGGGATGCAGGCGCCGTCTGCCTGTACGGCACAGCCACGATCCCAACGGCCACAGCCGTACCGACATCAAGCGCCACCGCTACCCCTACTCCGGCTCGGACTGCGACGCCCACTCCCAAGCCGACACTTACTGCCCCGCCCACTCCTAAGCCGACACCGACAAGTTCCCCGACACCGACAAGTTCTCCGACAGGGTCGCTGACGAGCGACCAGTTGCTGCAGCAGGCACTCCAGGGTAAGACCAACGCGCATCTCTTCGGACTGTCGCCGTCCAGTCGGTCTGGGATCTCCGGCGATCAGACCCTGGCGAGCCAACTCGGTCATCCGCTGAACCTCATTGACCTCTTCATCGACTTCAACACATCGGCGTCCGTCTACACGCAGCGGCTGCAGCAAACCTCCGTTGGAGGTGCTGTTCCCGAGATCACCTGGATGCCAGAGGCGTTCGGGAGTACCGCCAATAATTTCCCGCTGACATCGATCGCTGCCGGTAAGTACGACAGCTACGTCAACACGATCGCTGCCGCCGCGGCGGCGTACCGTCACCCGACGATCCTCCGCTTTGCCCATGAGATGAATGGCGACTGGTACTCATGGGGCTACGGCGTCAATGGCAATACCCCCGCAGAATATGTCGCTGCATGGCAGCACATCCACAACATCTTTGTGGTTGCCGGCGCGACAAATGTCTACTGGCTCTGGAGCCCCAACGTTATCATGGGTGGGCGCTCGCTGGCGGCGTACTACCCCGGCAACAGCTACGTCGACCTTGTTGGGGTTGACGGCTACAACGGGCCACAGTACGGGGCATGGCGGACGCCTCAGCAGATCTTCGGTCAAACGTTCGCCAACATGGCCACCTTTGCCCCCACCAAGCCGATCGTGCTCGCCGAGGTCGGGTGCATGGAGACCGGCGGCAGCAAACCAATCTGGATCTCCGAGTTCGTGTCCTACCTGGCCCAAACGCCCAACGTTGTCGGATTCGTTTGGTCCGAATGGAGCGGTAAGCAGATCGAGAGTTCCACAGCCTCTCAAGCCGCAATGAAGCAGGCACTGCCCCAGTGGGCCGCGACATAAGGCACAACCATTCCAGCGCATTGCCCTGAGGCATGGCGGCATACCAGGACCCATTCGTTTTAGGCAGACACTCGGAGCTAGTGTCCTGGAAGGGAAGTTGATGGCATAATTGCGAGCGTCTCTGCGGGACGGATAATGAGGTTCTCTGCATGCCCCGAGGTCGTCCGCACAACGCTCCGCTGGTGGTCTCCGGAGACGACCGGACCGAGCTGCTCCGCTGGGTGCAACGCCCAAGATCCAGCAACGGTGTAGCTCAGCGCGCACGGATCGTTCTTCGCTGCGCGGAGGCGGGGAGCAGTACGCAAGTGGCGCGGGAGCTGCGGGTCGACATTCACACGGTGAGCAAGTGGTGAGTGACGCGGCGGTGGAAAGGGTGCTGATCAAGACCCTCGAGGAAATGCCGCGAGACGCGACACACTGGAGCACGCGCAGCATGGCGGCTGTCAGCGGGCTCAGCCACACGAGCGTGCGGCGGATCTGGAGTGCCTTCGGTTTGCAGCCACATCGGGTGGAAAACTTCAAGCTCTCCAACGACCCTCAATTCATCGAGAAGGTGCGCAGCATCGTCGGCCTCTACCTGGACCCGCCCGAGACGGCACTCGTGCTCTGCGTCGACGAGAAGGCGCAGATCCAAGCCTTGGACCGGACTCAACCGAACCTGCCTCTGGTCCCCAGGCATGGCCGAGCGGCGCACCCATGACTACAAACGCCATGGCGTGACCTCCCTCTTTGCGGCCTTCAACATCGCCGATGGGCATGTGATCGGACAGACCCATCGTCGGCATCGCTCGACCGAATTCAAGAGTTTCCTCGAGCGCATCGACAAGGAAACTCCGGCTGACCTCGATGTCCACTTGGTGCGCGACAACTACGGGACTCACAAGACGGCTCTCATCCGAAACCGGCTGGGCCGGCACCCGCGTTTCCATGTGCATTACACGCCTACCTACAGCTCCTGGATCAACCAGGTTGAGCGCTGGTTCGCCATCCTCACTGACAAGCAAATCCGCCGGGGCGCGCACCGCAGTACCCGGGCGCTGGAGGATGCCATCCGGCTGTACCTCGCCGTACAACGAGAACCCGAAGCCCTTCGTGTGGGTGAAATCCGCCGACCAGATCCTCGACAGCATCCGCCGTATTTGTCTACGAACTTCCCCTCCAGGACACTAGAAGCGTATTGATTTTCACCCACTGACCGGGCCAACACAAGGCGACTTCGGTATGCGAGTCTTGGGCCACGACGCTGACTTGCGGAGAGTCAGCATGCGTGGTAGCACCGAGCGACAAGTGACGATGCTGTCCACCCTGACCTCGGAGAGCCTGATCCCGCTGGACCACCCCATCCGGCGGATCAAGCCGGTGGTGGAGGCGGTGCTCGCCGAGCTGGGGCCGGAGTTCGACGCGATGTATGCGGCGACCGGGCGGCAGAGTGTGCCTCCCGAACAGCTGCTCAAGGCGACGGTGCTGATGGCGCTGTACACGATCCGCAGCGAGCGTCAGTTCTGTGAACGGCTGCGCTACGACCTGCTGTTCAAGTTCTTCCTCGACCTCAACGTCGACGCCGAGGGGTTCGACCACAGCACCTTCTCGAAGAATCGTGAGCGGCTACTCAAGCACAAGATCGCCGACCGCTTCTTTGCCGCGGTGGTGCAGCAGGCCCACCTGCGCCGCTACATCTCAGGCGAGCACTTCAGCGTCGACGGCACCCTGCTCGAGGCGTGGGCGTCACACAAGAGCTTCCGTCCCAAGGACGAAGGCGGGCGGGGCGGGCCCCCAGGCCCAGGACGGAATGCCGAGGTGGACTATCACGGTGAGCGCTGCAGCAACGAGACCCATCGCTCGACCACGGACCCGGAGGCGCGGTTGGCGCGCAAGGGCAACGGGGTCGCAGCCAAGCTCAGCTACGCCGGCCACCTGCTGATGGAGAACCGCAGCGCGCTGATCGCCGACATGGAGCTGAGCCAGGCGACGGGTTACGCCGAGCGCGCGACGGCACTCGCTCTGCTGGGGCGGTTGCCGACGCGAGCCAGGCGACGGACGGTGGCCGGGGACAAGGGCTTTGACACCAGGGACTGCATCGCCGGATGCCGCGAGCTCGGGGTCACGCCCCACGTGGCGCAGAACACCACCAACAGACGGAGCGCGATCGATGGACGGACCACCCGGCACGCCGGTCACATCACCAGCTTGCGGATCCGCAAGCGCATCGAAGAGCCCTTCGGTTGGATGAAGACGGTGGCCGGTGGACGAAAGCTGCGCTACATCGGCCTGCAGCGCGACCGAGCGTGGTTCTTGATGACCGGAGCGGTGTACAAGCTCCTCCGAATCGCCGCACTGGACGCCCAGGCCGGCTGATCCGGGGGCAGAGTGCCCCCGAGAGCACTCCGATGCGGCGGCCAATGGTACAAACCGCTGACCTCGACCACCGACGAGCCCTCCTCAGCCTCCGCGGTCTGTGCCGGAACCGATCTTCAACTCCCTGTTAGAGCGGTAGCGTGACGGCTGGGCTGCCGGGTGCATCTGACCCCCTACGCTGACCCTACGGGGCGCGTCAAGGTGCCCATGAATGCCTGTTGGGTCGCGCTTCCCGAATACAACTGTTCGTCTCAAACGGGACAGGACAGGTTCGAGTCCCTTCCTGGGCACCAGTAGGCCGCGCGGTGTCCGGTGCACGCGCCGTACGGTTGCGGCATGGAACGATTGCGTCGTTGCCGTCACGCTTGCGCAGCGCTCGGGGTGATGGTGGTCGGCGCCGGATGCTCAGCTGGGCCAGCTGGGCCCGCACCAACGCCAACGGAGATCGCCACCTCAGCGTCGCCGCAATCGACACGGGGCGCGACCGCGACGGCGACTCAGCCAGGCCAACCGGTGCGCGTCGCGGTGATCGTCATGGAGAACCGCGCGTACGGCAGCGTGGTCGGCATGCCGTACATCAGCACGCTGGCGACGGCGGCGACCGTCCTCACCGACTACCACGCGAGCGGACATCCGAGCCTGCCCAATTACCTGGCGCTCACCTCGGGGACGACGTGGGGGATCGCTGACGACGGCTACCACGTGCTCCCCGAGCAGGACGTCGGCGACCAGCTCACCGCTGCCGGAGTCCCTTGGCGCGCGTATATGGAGGGCATGGGATCGGACTGCCGTGAGAGCGCTGGACGGTACGCCGTCAAGCACGACCCGTTCGCGTACTACGGGGGGCGCTGTCCGTCGTCGGTCGTGCCGTTTGCACAGCTCGGCGCCGACCTCGCGAGCACGTCGCCGGCGCGTTTCATGTGGATCACCCCGGATCTCTGCGACGACATGCACGACTGCTCGTCCGGCGTCGGCGACGCATGGTTGCGGCGCACGGTGCCGTCGATCCTCGCGTCACCGGCGATGAGCAACGGCGTGCTCTTCATCACGTGGGACGAGAACGATGGCGGTGGCTCCAATCAGGTCCTCACGCTGGTGCTCGGATCGAGACGCCCGGCCAGTCCGGGAAGCCCGTACTCCCACCCCTCGCTGCTCGCCACCGTCGAGGACCTGCTCGCCCTCCCCCGTCTGCCCGCAACCGCCAGAGTGACCGCGATCGCGTTGCACTGACTGACCTTTTGCTCGGCGCATTCACGGCGGGAGCGGGCGCTCCGTATGCGCGTTGTCCCGCCGTCAGCGTACCGTGTCGCCCGGTACGTCTCAGGTTCAGAGGTGGTCGGGTGGGGTCGACGGTCACGGTCGCGGTGGTCACCGGTGGGGGACGGGGGATCGGACGGGCGGTCGCTCGCCGCCTTGGGTCGGTGCACACGGTGCTCGCCGTGGCCCGGACTGAGTCGGAGCTGCTCGCGACCGTTGACGGCAACCCCACCGTGCACGCGCATGTCGCCGACATCGGCGTCCCCGGTGCGATGACCGAGCTCGCCTCCGCCGCCGACCGCCTCGGACAGCTCCGCGTGTGGGTCAACAATGCCGCCACCCTCGAGCCGCGCATGTTCACGGCCATCGAGGACGACGAGTGGCGGCGCGTCATGGCGGTCAACCTCGATGCCGCGTTCGCCGGCTGCCGCGAGGCGATGCGGCGCATGTCCGCCAGCGGCGGCGGGGTGATCATCAACATGGCGTCGCTGTCCGGGGTCGCGGGCGTCGAGAAGTTCCCCGGCCTCGCCTCCTACAACGTCTCCAAGGCGGCGATGATCGCCCTGACCGAGGCGGTGGCTCTCGAGGGTCGCGACGACGGGGTGCGCTGCATCTGTCTCAGCCCCGGCGCCGTCGACACGGAGATGCTCAGGCGCGCCGCCCCGCACCTACGCGCCGGCATGACACCCGACGATGTCGCCGCCATCGTCGATTTCCTCGTCAGCGCCGCCGCCGCCCCCCTGTCGGGAACCAACATCCCGGTCTACAGCAACCGCTGACCACACCGGGCGCCGACGCGAGCGGCGTGCAGTGGCATAGTTGTCGGATGCCCGATCCCACGCCGCTGCCGATGCCGATGCGTCCGCCGCGCGACCAGCCCGCAAACCGTGTCGACGACGGGGCCGGCGACGCCATCGCCCCGCTCGTCGAGCGGCTCATCCGCGAGCTGGGCGACGATCCGCAACGCGAGGGTCTCCTGCGTACCCCCGACCGCGTGGCCCGGAGCATGCGCTTCCTGCTCAGCGGCTACGAGCTCACTGTCGCCGACGTCATCAACGGCGCCGTGTTCGTCGAGCCGTACGAGGAGATGGTGCTGGTCCGCGACATCGAGGTCTATTCGCTCTGTGAGCACCACCTGCTGCCCTTCTTTGGAAGGGCCCATGTCGCCTACCTGCCGCGCGGGCGGATCGTCGGGCTCAGTAAGCTGCCACGAATCGTCGAGGTCTTCGCCCGCCGCCTCCAGGTCCAGGAGCGTCTCACCACGCAGATCGCGGGCGCGATCGACGAGGCGCTCGAGCCATACGGCACCGCCGTGGTCATCGAGGCCTCCCACCTCTGCATGATGATGCGCGGCGTCGAGAAGCAGAACAGTCGCGCAGTCACCTCGGCGCTCACCGGGGCGTTTCAGCGCGACCCCAAGTGCCGCAACGAGTTCCTCGACCTCCTCGGTCGCACCTGAACAGAGCCTCAGCCCACCCCGACGACGGCGACATTGAGGAGCATGACCAGGCCGCCGGCCACGAAGAGGGCCACTCCGAGGGCGAGGTGGACCCAGCGGATCGGTGGGTCGCGGCGCCGGCGCGCCCGGCTCACCACGGTCACGCCGGCGAGGCCGAGACCGGCGGCGATGAGGACGGTCGCGGGCACGCCGAGGAGGCTGCTCAACAGGTCGCGCACCGCCGCAGTCTAGGCAGGGGAGCGTGGGCGGTTGGCCGCCGCGGTGCCCCTACCATGGGTGAGATGCCTCCGATCGCCCTGAGCACCGCGCCCGACGACGCGCTCGCGCAGGTGCTCGCAGCACACGGGGCGCCCGCCTTCCGGGTGACCCAGCTCCGCCGTGCCGCCTGGCAACCCTTCGTCACGGCCATCGATGAGATGCGCCAGCTT
>CATPAP010000232.1 GCA_955651875.1 Candidatus Dormiibacterota bacterium | reverse complement strand
GGTTGAGGCGTTCGGCCTCGACACCATGGCCCGCGCGCTCGCCGGTGCCGGTCTGCCCCGCGTGTCCTACGTGCCGGGCTCGTACTTGAAGGAGAGTGCAACGCGCGTGCGGAATCGGGCCACCTTGCCGTCCTCGACGGTGAGGTCGAACTTGACAACCTCGGCGACCCGGAGGTCGCGGAGCGATCCCGATGCGGTCTCGATGGCGCGCCGGGCGGCGTCTTCCCATGATTCGGTGCTGACGCCGACAAGTTCGGTGACGCGATAGACGGAATCGGCCATGCGGAGTTCCTCCACGGGTTGCCACTGATGAGGCTGCGCATTCTTGCGCAGCCGGACCGCCATCCACGGCGCCCTTGGGACGCGCTGGGTACGATGAAGCGGAACCCGACACCCACGAGGTGGCCACATGACCCTGCTGCGTTTCATCGGCCGCACTCTGTTCGCGACGATCTTCGTGATCGCCGGGTATGACAGTCTGACCAAACCCGGCGGGCGCACGAACCTGGTGAGCGAGAATCTGCCGCTCCCCGAACCCGAGCTGATGGTGCGACTCAACGGTGCGAGCATGGTCGTCGGCGGGACCGCCCTGGCCATCGGGCTCAAGCCGCGGCTGGCCGCCCTCGGCCTGGCGGCTGCGCTCGTCCCCACCACGTACGCCGGGCACCAGTTCTGGAAGCAGAGCGATCCCGGCATGCGCCGCAATCAGCAGGTCCACTTCAACAAGAACGTCAGTCTCATCGGCGGGCTGCTGACGTACGCGCTCACCGACGACGACTGATCCCGTGGGTCCGATTGCCTCAGGGTTCATTTTCTGTTTCGGGTAGCCGTTCTTGTGCGCCAACCACCCAGACGATCGCCAGGAATGTCAGCACGGCGGCGCACGCGAACTCGATGGCGATGTCCCAGTGCAGCACACTCGCAGTCGCCAGGGCCCACACCGCGCCAACGAGCATGCCTGAGTACATCGATATGAAGATGACCGAGTTGAAGCGCCCCATGAATCCTGGCGGCGCACTGCGCTGGATCTCAGTGGCTCCCCAAGCATCGAAGGAGCTTCCCGTTGCCGCGCTGACTGCAAGCAGAAGCAACCCGAGAAGTACGCCGCTCGCCGCGCTGAACCATGCGATGGCGATGACTTCGATGGTAACCGCAGAAAA
Source organism: Candidatus Dormiibacterota bacterium (assembly GCA_955651875.1). Taxonomy (GTDB): domain Bacteria; phylum Chloroflexota; class Dormibacteria; order Aeolococcales; family Aeolococcaceae; genus Aeolococcus. The sequence goes on along the minus strand of CATPAP010000232.1, from coordinate 4,536 downwards.
CACGGATAGCCGAGTCCACGTCCGAGGCGGGATCCATCGAAGAGCAATGAGGCCGCCTAGCGCTCCTCCAACGCCAACGCTTGAGTAGAGATATCCGACGAAGGAGTCGCCTCCAAATCGTTCATGAGCGGCGACCACCAGGAACGCCTGCGTGACGGTCACGACGAGGCCGCTCGCAAAGTTGGCAGCTGCAACCATTCGAATCTGTGGTTGGCGGAGCGCGCGGAGAAGGGCTCCGGTCGCACTCTTGGCCTGCGCTGAGCGATCGGCGGCTCGAGTCGGCAGCTGCTTGCCGCTCGGCAGGGTGATGAACAGCAATGCGCTCAGCACAAAGGTCCCGGCATCGATGGCGAAGAGAGGATCAGGCCCGATGCGAAGAAGAAGGGCAGCTCCGATGGCCGGCGCAACAAAAATGCTGGTGCTGAAGAAGATCCCAAGGATGGCGTTGGCGCGTGGAAGGTCGCGGTCGCCAACGAGGACTGGAAGGATGCTGCCCTGGCTCGGCCGCCCGAGAGCACCAACGAATTGAGCGCCGGCCACCGCAAGGTACATGGCCCAAACCATGCCAACACGATGAGAAGCGATAAGCGAAGTGGTGAAGGCTCCCTGCACTAGTGACGCGGCCACCATGACGGCTCGTGGCGATGCCCAATCCGTCAACCGACCCCCCATCCACGGGCCTAGCACGCGCGGCGCCACCCTGACCAGCATGTACCCGGCTGGAGCCGCGGCACTGTGAGTGACCTCGAACAGAACGACCACCAAGGCGACGGTCGTCAGCCAGTCACCGTACAACGACAAGAAGGCAGCCAGAAAGTACCGGCCCACGGTGCGACTCGAGTGAGCCGAGCCGGCAGCCGAAAGGTGGGCCGTCGACCCGGTCTGAGTCGACGACCCCGAAACCCCCTCGGTCGGCGCGCCACGCTCCGCCTCGGTCACCACGGAGGCAACCTTCGCAGAGCGGCACGCCGCTGTGTGACGGCGACCGTTACGGGTCCGTCGCGAGAATATCCAAGCACCCGTTACACGTCGGGCTTACCTTGGCCGAGCTGGTTCTAGCGAGAACTCAGATCCAGGTGCTGTGACGGCACTGGGTGTCCCAGGTTGCCATAAATGTCCTCCGTCCAACTGAGCCCGTGCTCAGTACCTGATAGGACTGTGCGCCTAAATCCCCGTCCGATGGGCGCGGTTGCTCTGCTCGGCCCGTTCGGCGCGCACATTCCTACGAATCTTTGCACTTCTTTACCGTTATCACCGCGTAGGTTGATGCCGATCCCGAGCCTCACGCGCCTGTGTCGATCGTGTCGCGGAACGCCGATCTTAGGGGCTCGAACCCGACCATAGGACGGATGGCAGGCAGCGGAGTCGTTTTGGCGCTACGCCGGATGCAGCATCTCCTGCCCGAGGAGCCGCGGCCGACACCGGTCGAGTACGCGGCACCCCTCGTCGTGTTCGTGGGGTTGCTCGGCATTGTTGCGGTTGGCCTTGGAATCGTGACGGCCGCGCCAGTGAGTGACCCGCTAACGCTCGCGGTCGGCGCCGCGGTGGTCTTTGCCGCAGCCTATTGCAGTGTCCGGATGACTGGTGGAGTCGACAGCGTCTGGACAGCCAGTGTCTTCGTTCACCTCGCTCTGACTTTTACATTCGGTCCCCCCGGCGCGATTGTCGGCGCTGTCGCGCAGGGCGTAGCCACCGGTGCCCGGATGAAGACCGGCTGGTTCCGGGCGATCTTCAACACGGCCAACTATTTCCTAACAGACATCAGCGCGTGGCTGGTCTTCTCTACCCTGTTGCGTCTGAATCACGGGGTGCTGTGGGGTGCATGCTCCGCGACCGCCGCAGCCGTCGTTGAGTGCACTGTCAACACCTCGTTGCTCTCCGCGGTCATCACACTCGCCTCCCGCGGCAAGGCGAGCGGTTGGATGGTCTTCAAACGCTCGATGTCGTCTCTCATCCTCTACAACGTCGGATATGGATGGGCCGCGTACGGAGCCGTCCTGCTCCACCAGGTCGCAGGAACGGTCGGCTTCACCACAACGCTGCTCCCGATCATCTTGCTTCAGGGCTTCCTGGTCCTCCTCGCTCGCCGCATCAAGGCGCAAGAGAAGGAGCGCGAGGAACACACCCAGGAACGCGAGGCGCTCCTGCAGCAGGCGATCGACGCCAGCGACGCCGAGCGCAAGCGGATCGCCAGCGATCTTCACGACGGGGTTGTGCAGAGGCTCGCTGGCCTGGCTCTGTCCCTCGCCGCCCGTGGTTCCGCCAAGGTCGCGGACCCGCAGCTCCTCGAAGCAGCCGACACGCTGCGATCGTCGGTCACCGACCTGCGCACGCTGATGATCGAGATCGCGCCTCCTGATCTCGCCGAGAGCGGGGTCGACGGAGCGCTCCGCAAGCTGCTCGAGCCCCTCCCCGCTCGAGGCATCGAGGTGGAGTTCGACTCCGCCGAGGAGACGCACCTGTCCGCGGACAAGACGTCCCTCGTTTTCCGCGTCGCGCAGGAGGCGATTCGCAACGTTGTCAACCACAGCCAGGCAACAAAGGTCATCGCCAAGCTGCGCTTCGTCGATGGCATGGTGACCCTGCAGGTCGACGACAACGGCAAGGGTTTCTCCACAGCTGACCGCTCGCGGCGGCGTGAGGAAGGTCACGTGGGCCTGCATCTGCTCAACAACGCCGTCGAAGCATCGAGCGGCCGCCTCTCTCTCACCAGCGAGCCGGGTCACGGGACCTCGCTTATGCTGCAGTTGCCATGCTAGAGATTGACCGACCGGTGATCCGTGTCCTCATCGTCGACGACCATCCCCTGATGCGCAAGGGCCTTGTAGACATTCTCGACGGCATCGATGACATCGAGGTGGTCGGCTCCGCCGAGGACGGCGCGGCCGCGGTCGCTCTCGCATACGCCGTGAAGCCGGACATCGTCCTGATGGACATCTCGATGCCCGGGATGGACGGCATCGAAGCCACCGAGAAGCTTGTCGAGATGGACTCCGACGCGCGCGTCGTGGTACTCACCTCATATTCCGAGCGCGAGAAGATCACCCAGGCGCTGGCGGCCGGGGCGGTGAGCTACCTCACCAAGGACGCCCCCCCAGAGGCCGTGATCCGTGCCATCAGGTCGGCGGCTTCCGCCACGCAACGCCCCACTCCCGGCTGAGGTTCGTCGACCACCCCGTACCCGCGCCGGATGCAGGACCAGGTTGCGGCCTCGTGTCCCTCTGGAGGCCTTGCCCGCCACGTGCCGTGCCATGCGGACGTCCCCACGCAGTACCGTTGATCGTCAACCCTTCCGTGCAGGAGTCGACGATGCGGGAGCCTGGTCGGTTGTTCCGGCCCGTCGGGCGCGTGGCGGCAGTTGCTGCCACCGTCTGTGCCCTCTCGTGCTCGGGCGCCGTTCCGGTCATGGCGGCGGCGAGCAGCGCGTCCGGCGGTAGCGTGGGGACCGTTTGCGGGACTGCCGCCGAGTCCGGGCCGCTCGACCAGATCGGTGCGCCTGCCTGTTCGGGAGGCACCAGCGCCGCCCAGGAGCGCTACGAGGCGATCTTGGCGGGCGCCGGGGTACTCCTCTTCAGCGGCGGCGCGCTCCTGTACCGGCGCAAGCGCCACGCAGATTCCGGGCCGAGGTCGCGTTCGCAAGTCCGCCCCGTCTGAGCTGGGCTTACGCCAACCGTCCCCGGGTGGTGTAGCGTTCGCGACGCACAGCCCAGCATCCCCGGTCCCCTCTGACGGAGGCAGCACCATGGCCAGTGAGAAGACGCGCGGCGCGCCCAAGAAGCAGGCGAAGAAACCGAAGGCTCCATCGACCGCCAAGGCGGCGCGACGCGAGGCTGCCAAGAAGGCGCACCAGGGCACGCAGACCTCGTCCGTCTGAGGCGGAGCCACCGCGCGGCGGGCGCCGCAGAGGGCTCGCTGGGTGAGAGCGCCTCGCGCAAGCCGACGGTGGCCTCGATCAGGCGCGGCTGACGCGACGCAGCGACGCCGGGAGGAAGTGCGCACCCGCGCCTGACCCGGAGACGACGTCGCTGGGATTCGAGAGAGCACAGCGTCGCAATGACAGGCAGCCGCAGCCGATGCATGTGGTGAGCCCGTCCCGAAGTGCCGTCAACCCCGCAATCTGCTCGTCGAGACGCGCGCGCCACCGGCTCGAGAGCCGCGCCCAGTCGGCCTTGGTGGGCACCCGCGAGTCGGGCAGCTCGGCGAGCGCGTCGCGGACCTCGTCGAGCGTCAGGCCGACGTTCTGGGCGGCGCGGAGGAAGGCCAGGCGGCGCAGCACGCTGCGGGGGTAGCGTCGCTGTCCCCCATCGGTCCGCACCCCGGTGATCAGGCGCTCCTTCTCGTAGAAGCGCAACGCCGATGCGGCGAAGCCGGCACGGCGCGCGACCTCGCCGATCGCGAGGAGATCGGTCGTGCGAGCGGTCAGGTCACTTGACATGAAGTTCACTTTAACTTCTAGGATGGCATCATGGCAACACCCACACCACCCACCAAGCCCCGGCGTGTGGCGCTCGTCACCGGGGGCTCGCGCGGTCTCGG
>CATPAP010000231.1 GCA_955651875.1 Candidatus Dormiibacterota bacterium | reverse complement strand
GGCGGGGGCTGGTTCGGAGTGGACACTGGATGACCGGTTCTGAAGTTGCTGATCGTCTCGAGCTCGCCAACCAAGCGGCGATTGACTACATTGGTCATGCGGCTCGGCGTCATTGGGAGGCGGTCACGCTGGCCGAAGGATGGCCAGTAGGCGTTGCAGCCCGGCACATCGGTCTTTGGTACCCAGCGATGACGGGTTGGATGCGCGCCATGGCAGCAGGGGAGCCAATTGTCGTTGGCCCTATCCATGCCTTGAACGCCGAGCAGGCTGCGCTTGGGGTGGTGGCGACCCCCGACGAGGTCGTCGAGTTGCTCAACAGCAACGGCGAAATTCTCGCCTCGGCGATGCGGACCCTGACCGAGCATCACCTTGCTGGCGAAGTGGACTTCGGGGGAGAACGGACTCTGGCCGCAGAGGTCGCAGAGATTGCCATCGCCCACGTCGAGGAGCACCTGGCGAGCATCAGAGCAGTCGCCGAGGCCGACCGACAAGCCTGAGACTTCACACGCAAGCGGGGAAGTTCGATGCCCCGACTAGGTGCCGCCAGCTCTGGCCTCAAGATGCTTGCCGAGGTCGCCGGCAAAGCCGCGAAAGTTGTTCGCCATGTCGCTCAACTCGCTCAGTCCTGGCTGCTCGGAAAGTTGCTCCGCGACCGTCGCCAAACTGTCGAGCCGCTCCCGCAACACCTTCCAAGCGGCGCCCCGATGCGGGAGTACGAAGAAGGGTGCGTGCACCATCTCGAAGCAGGGCCCGGTGGTCCGTCCGGGACACGCCGGGCCGACCGGAAGCGACGTCAGCACCGGTCCGAGCTGTCGCATCACCCAATTCATCAGATGCTTCACCGTCCTGGCCAGAGTTTCGACCTCCTCCGGCGTCTCTCCATGGTGGACGAAGTAGCGGCTCTGCAACTGCAAGATGACTTCGTAGACGGCATTGAAGAGGTCGGCTACACGACGCGTCAGCGAATCCTCGATCACCGTCGCCTCAGCGACATCCGGTGGCCGGCGCAGATATGCGGACAGCACCGGGCGGGCCGGCTCGAACGTTGGGTCGGTGGCGCGGACCGCGAGGTAGTCCTCGAGAATGCCCACGAACCTGCCGAAGTGAGAGTTCACCCAGTCCCCGCGCGCCCCCTCACCCTGCTCGACGATGACTTCGATCGCCTGCCTGGCCGAAGCCAGATCGGTCACCGCGATCAGGTCGGACCACTCGAAGACCTGCGTTGTCGCCTGCGCCTCCGGAGGTCCGATGAACACGTCGGCGTGGCCATGAAGCTCGACGAGGTGGGCGAGCCCTGCGTCGATACCTCGGTAAAGATGACCGACGGTGTGCCATTCCTCAGGGCCGGCGGTCAACTGCGCGTCGGCGGCGGACCGGGCCTGCATGGTATCGATCGGGGTAAACCCCTCCGCATCTTCGAGCGGCATGCCCTCCGGCCTTTCCATGTACATGAAGTGGCGTAACGCCCGCTCCCCGAAAGCAAGCAGCGCGATCTGAACGTCGGGGGGGTACCAGCGAGAGAGGATCGGGAAATTGGGCGGTCGAAATGCGGTGCGGCGCCGAGCGCCGTCAGGATGTTGGTGGCCAGCGCAAGATGCAGCATCTCCTGCTTGCTGATGTCGATGATGGTTTTTTCCCACGTCTGGATCCGCGCGAGTTGGTCCGGTGTCACGCCCTCGTCGACGCTGCGCTTCAAGGAGAACTGCGCGTAGAGATACTGGCAAAGCAATCCGTGCTCCAACTCGCAGGCCTCGCCGAGCAGGTAGACCAGTTCCTCCCGGCTCTCGACGCGCAGCGGCGGCTCCCCTGCCTTCCGGTCCGGCGCCCAGCCTACCGCCATACGGCGAAGCCCTCGATCTCAGGCAACGTTGAGGTGCTTCAGAAGGTCGACGAGCACGTTCCCGATGCGTGCCGCCCGGGCATCGTCAACCACTCCGGGGTCGAGGTCCGGCACGAAACGTGCCAGGCCGGCCGGATCGTCGTCGACTAGCCAGCGCATCAGCGCATGACCAATCTCTGCCGCTGTCGTGTCGTCGAGCTCGTCTAGCATGGGACCCCTCACCGTTGCACGTTTGATCGCCCTAAGCGTAACTGCAAATCCTGGACGAGCAGCCTCCATCCCCGCCACGTCCGCGTCTAGCAGTTGGCGCAGGTGAGGTCGATGGTGTAGGTCCGCGTTTGCGCCGGCAGCTGGTCGGTGTTCTGCGCGTGGGCGGTCTTCGGAGATGTCAGCGGTACAGTCACCGGCAGCTGCAATCCCGGAAAGTCGAGCGCGATGATGAGCTGGAACTGACTGTTGGACATCGTCCCGGTGATGGGCACTGTCTCCGCCGGGCCTTGTTGCGTGCCGATCCCGCAGCTTGTGCGGACGTAGAGCCAGGAACCTCGGGCGGTGCCGGACACCTGACCTTTGGTAACCACCAGTCCCAGCGTGGCGTCGGCGGTGGTGGAACAGCTGTCGTCGCCGAAGGCGATCTTCATGTGCTGAGTGCCCTTCCACGACGGCGTCGATGGGATGGTGTGGGACCCGGGGTCTGGCTCTCCACCGCGCTGCAGAGGATGGCCGTCGACGACGCTGCGGATGGTGAAGCAGCCGAGATGGGACAGCTGGGCGAGGACGAGGCACCTGTGCTCGCCGGGCCGGCCCGCTCCGCGCCTACGGGATCGCGACGTCGGGATGCGGGGGTGCGTTGCCATTGATGACGCCGCTCCAGACGCCGGCCCCATCGCCGGGGTGCTTGCGGCCCTGCGCACATCGCCACACGAACTGGTCGCCACAGTCGCTGTGGATATGCCCTGGGTCGATCCCGCGCTGATCGCACTCTTGGCAACGCGTTGCGCCGGCCACGCGGCTGCGGTGCCGCTCAGCGAACACGGCCCCGAGCCGCTGCACGCCGTCTACGCTCGATCCGCTGCGGGCGCGTGTGAGGTGGCGATTGCCGGCGAGGACAGGTCGCTGCGCGGCCTGGTGGCGCGACTCCTCCCACATCGAGGCGCTACGCGTTAGCGAGCTCATCGCGAGCGCACACGAGCCCGGCGCGATCATCGCGCTTGATTGGGGAGTGGGCTCGCCGGCTTCGCCGGTGCTGCGAGAGGGGCGCATCGCCCCTCTATAAGGAGAACTGGGGAGGAAGGATTCGAACCTTCGAATGCCGGATCCAAAGTCCGGTGCCTTACCACTTGGCGACTCCCCAAAGGCGCGTTCGATGGTACCCCGGGTCCGGTGGCGACGCGGGCCGGCGCTGCCGTCGGCGGGGTGGCCCACGAGTGGCTAGCCCGTGGCAGTGCGCATCGACAGCAACGGAACCCGAGTCCGAGGCGATCGCCGAGCGCATCCCCAACGCGCGGCTGGTGATCTTCGAGAGGTCGGGATATTCGCCTCAGGTGGGGGAAGCAGAGCTTTCCCAGCCGGTGATGCGAGACTTCCTCCGTGACGCAGGCATCATCGACAGCTCGTGATCCGGGCGGCTTCCTGCGACCATCGCCGCGGATGTGGAGCGCGCGGCAGGTGTCGCTGTCGCTCATCGGGGTGCCCGTGGGGCTGGCCGCGGCGATCCCCGCGTGGGTCGCCGTCGGGCCGACGGCGGGGGTGCCGGTGACCGCAGCCGTGCTGGTGGTGCTCGCACTTCTGTGGGTGTTGCTGCGTGGGCGGTACCGCTCCTGGGGTTACCTCGAGCGCGCCGACGACCTGGTGGTGCGCCGCGGTCTGCTCTTCCGGCAGGTCTCGGTGGTGCCGTACGGGCGCATGCAGTTCATCGACGTGAGCGCCGGACCAATCGATCGCGCCTTCGGGCTGGCGACCGTTCAGCTGCACACCGCCGCGGCGGCGAGTGACGCGCGCATCCCCGGACTCGCCCGGGACGAGGCCGAGCGGCTGCGCGACCGGCTGGCGTCGCTCGGCGAAGCCCAGGCGACCGGGCTCTGATGGCGTCCCAGCCCGCGGTCGAACCCGTCGTGAGCTCGATGAACACCGAGTGGAGCCGGCTCCACCCGCTGTCCCCCGTGGTGCGCGCCGGCAGCGCGGTGGCCGTGCTCGTGCTCTTCAGCACGCAGTTCGACACCGGGCGGCGGCGCACCGGCTTCCCGTGGGAGAGCCTGGTGCTGCTCGGCCTCGGCGTCGTTGCCGGCGTGGTGTCGTGGCTGGTGACGCGCTGGCGGGTACACAGCGGCGATCTGCAGATCGAGACCGGACTGATCCGGCGGCAGTCGATCCGCGTTCCGCTGTCGCGAATCCAGGCGATCGACGTCATCTCGCCTGTGATCGCACGCGTGCTCGGCCTCGCGGAGGTGCGCGTGGTGGTGGCAGGGCGGGGGACGGGGCGGACCAAGCTCGCGTACCTCTCTGCCGGCGACGCGCAGCGGGTGCGGGCGATGCTGCTGGCGCTCGCGCACGGGCTGGCGTCGGAGACACCGGAACCACCGGCGGTGCCGCTGCTGCGGATCGACAACGCGCGCGTTGTGTTCGCGACCATGCTGACCGCGCCAGTCAACGTGCTGATCGCCATCGCGGTGCTGGCCGTGGTTGCCAGCTTCCTTGTGCCCCGCGGCGCGGCGACGGCGTCGATCGCCATCCCGGCCATTGTCGGGGTCGTACCCGAGGTGTTCCGGCGCTTCAACGCGGTGTACGACTTCCAGCTGGCCGAGGCCGCCGACGGCCTCCGGCTGAGCCGAGGCCTGCTGCAGACGCGCACGGAGACCATCCCGTTCGGGCGCATCCAGGCGGTGCGCTGGGTGCAGCCGCTGCTCTGGCGGCGCTTCGGGTGGGTGCGGCTCGAGGTCGACGTGGCCAGGCAGCGGAGCAGCCAGCAGCGCGAGGAGGGGTCGTCGCAGCTGGCGCGCACGCTGCTGCCGGTGGGCTCGCGTGAGCACGCGGCGTGGCTATTGCAGCGCGTGCTCCCGGGGGCGTCGCCGGTGCCGCCGCCGGGGTCGCGGCCGCCGCGCCGGGCGGTGGTGCGCGCGCCGTTCTCGTATCACTGGCTGGCCTTTTGGCATGACCTCGGGCGGCACGCGATGGCCCGGACCGGGCGGGTGCGCCCGCAGGTGGTGGTGGTGCCGCTGGAGAAGGTGCAGAGCGTGCGGCTGCGCCAGGGGCCGCTACAGCGCTGGCTGCGGCTGGCCACGGTGCACATCGACACCGCCGGCAGGGGGTGGCAGGCGCGGGCGGTGTGCTGGGATGCGGAGGAGGCGGACGCGCTGCTGTGGGAGCTGACGGACCGGGCGCGGGAGGCGCGGCGGCGGGGGCGGTAGCCGGCCTTGGGGGCGGGGTTGTGCTACAGAGCTGTGTAGGTATACAATTCTGTGGTGGTCGACGGCGGGCCGGCGGTGGCGGATGTGGGTGTCGGTGCTGGTGCTGGTGCTGGTGCTGGTGCTGGTGCTGGTGCTGGTGCTGGTGCGGAGGCCGCCGGGTCGCTTCAGGGCGCCGGGGAAGGGCCGCGGTGGCTCGAGCTGGCGGTGGCGGCCTTCGATGACGCCGATCCTGCCGCGGAAGACGTGGGTGCGCTGTCGTCGGACCTGGTGGCGATGCGGCGAGCGATCGACCAGCTTGAGGCGCAGTTCAGCCGT
>CATPAP010000230.1 GCA_955651875.1 Candidatus Dormiibacterota bacterium | reverse complement strand
GCCCAGCTCGATGCCCGTCCCAAGCAGTACGGCGGCGGCGAACCGGCCGTCGGGAGCACCCTGCGCGAGGTCCTCATGGCGGCGTATGAGGAGATGTCCCGGCTGAAGGACGAGTACGTCTCGACTGAGCACCTCCTGCTCGCTCTCGCGGGTCGCCAGGGCGGAGCGGCGCATCAGATGCTCAGCGCCTCGGGAGCGACCCCGGACCGCATTTACGCCACGCTCGAAGCGGTGCGAGGCACCCAGCGCGTCACCGACCCGAACCCCGAGGCGAAATACGAAGCGCTGATCAAGTACGGGAACGACCTGACCGAGGCTGCCCGTCGCGGCAAGCTCGACCCGGTGATCGGCCGCGACGAGGAGATCCGCCGGGTCATCCAGGTGCTCAGCCGGCGCACCAAGAACAATCCCGTGCTCATCGGCGAGCCCGGCGTCGGCAAGACCGCGATCGCCGAGGGCCTCGCCCAGCGCATCGCTGCAGGCGACATCCCCGAAGGGCTGCGGGACCGCCGGGTGATCGCCCTCGATCTGGGGTCGATGGTGGCCGGGGCCAAGTACCGCGGGGAGTTCGAAGACCGACTCAAGGCCGTGCTCAACGAGGTCACCGGATCGGACGGGCGGATCATCCTTTTCATCGACGAGTTGCACACACTCGTCGGCGCAGGCGCCGCGGAGGGCGCTATGGACGCGGGCAACATGCTCAAGCCGGCGCTGGCGCGTGGCGAGCTGCGCTGCATCGGCGCGACCACGCTCGATGAGTACCGCAAGCACATCGAGAAGGACGTCGCCCTGGAGCGGCGGTTCCAGCCGATCATTGTGAACCCGCCCAGCGTCGATGAGACGATCAGCATCCTGCGTGGTCTCAAGGAGCGCTACGAGGTTCACCACGGCGTGCGCATCAAGGATTCGGCGATCGTCGCCGCCGCCGTCCTGTCCGATCGATACATCGCCGACCGATTCCTGCCGGACAAGGCGATCGACCTCATCGACGAGGCCGCATCGAAGCTGCGCATCGAGATCGATTCGATGCCCACCGAGCTCGACACCGTCGAGCGCGAGATCCGCCAGCTGGAGATCGAGCGCGAGGCGTTGCGCAAAGAGAGCGACGCGGCCTCTTCTGAACGGCTGTCCACGCTCGAGCGCGAGCTCGCCGATCTGCAGGAGCATGCCAGGGGGATGCGCGAACGCTGGCAGCAGGAGAAGGGCTCCATCGAGGCGATCCGCGACATCAAGAAGCGCATCGAGGAGATCCGCCATGACGCCGAGCGCGCCGAGCTCGCGGCCGACTTCGGGCGGGCCGCCGAGCTGCGCTACGGAACCCTCGCCGAGCTCGAGCGCGCACTCGCCGCCGAGCAGCAGCGACTCGCCGAGCTGCAGGGTGACCGGCCGCTTCTCAAGGAGGAGGTGGACGAGGACGACGTTGCCGCCGTCATCTCGCGATGGACGGGCATCCCGGTCAGCCGCATGCTGGAGGGCGAGACCCAGAAGCTCCTGCACATCGAGGAGCGCCTCCACGAGCGGGTGGTTGGCCAGGATGACGCCATCGGTGCCGTCGCCGCCGCCATGCGGCGTGGCCGCACCGGGCTGAGCGACCCCAACCGGCCCTTCGGCTCTTTCATCTTCCTTGGTCCCACCGGCGTCGGCAAGACGGAGTTGGCGCGCGCGCTCGCGGCCCTGCTGTTCGACAGCGAGCATGCGATGGTGCGCGTCGACATGAGCGAGTACATGGAGCGCCACACCGTCTCGCGACTGGTCGGCGCGCCTCCCGGCTACGTCGGGTACGACGAGGGCGGGCAGCTCACCGAGGCGGTCAGGCGGCGCCCCTACAGCGTGCTGCTGCTCGACGAGATCGAGAAGGCGCACCAGGACGTCTTCAACATCCTGCTGCAGCTGCTCGACGACGGGCGTCTCACCGACGGACAGGGACGGACCGTGGACTTCCGCAACTGCGTGGTCATCATGACCAGCAACATCGGCTCGCACATCATCGCGGAGATGCCGCCATCGGCCGACAGCGCGGAGCTCGAGCGGGTGCGCACGCAGGTGCTCGCCGAGCTGCGCGGGCACTTCCGCCCCGAGTTCCTCAACCGCGTCGACGACATCATCGTCTTCTCTCGATTGGACCGCGGGCAACTGCGCATGATCGTCGAGATTCAGCTGCAGCAGCTGCGTGCGCGGCTCGCGCAGCGGTCCATCACGCTGGAGACCAGCGACGGGGCCCTCGACCTCCTCGCGGCAGAGGGCTATGACCCGACATACGGGGCACGCCCCTTGAAGCGGGTGATTCAGCGCCGTCTTCAGGATCCCTTGGCCATGGCGATCCTCGAGGGCCGCCTCCGTGACGGGGAGAGCGCCCGCGCGGACACCGCCAACGGCGAGCTCGTCATCGACACGCCGGTGCACAGCGACGCGGTCGCGGCTGGCTGAGGCGGCGGTGGCATTGCCACCGGTACCCTTGCCCCCATGTCTGCCATGTCGCTGCGCACTGCAGCAGGACTTGCCGCCCTGGCGGGCTACATCGCGGTGATCTTCGCCGCCAACTGGGCCGTGCAGCGTTTCGGTCCCGTCCCCGTCGGATTCGGACTGCGCGCACCGGCGGCGGTGTACTTCGTGGGACTGGCGTTCACGCTGCGCGACCTGGTGCAGAACATCCTCGGGAGGTGGGTCTCGCTCGCGGCCATCCCGGCCGGTGCGCTCGTCTCCGCCGCCGTCTCGCCTGCTCTCGCGCTGGCGAGTGGGCTCGCCTTCTTCTCGTCGGAGCTCGCTGACTTCCTCGTGTACACGCCGCTGCTGCGGCGCGGTTGGATCGTCGCACTCGTGCCCGCCAATCTCGCCGGCTGCGTCGTCGACTCGCTCGTGTTCCTCACGGTCGCGTTCGGATCGTTGTCGCTGCTGGCGGGGCAGGTGGTTGGCAAGGCCTGGATGACCGGCCTTGCGGTGCTCGTCCTGGCGCCCCTGCGCCGCTGGTACGTGCTCACCCCGCAGCGCAACAGCGGCCTGCCCGCGGGAGCCGCGGCATGACCGGCACCGCGCCACGGGCACTGCTTGATTTTTTTTATTATAGGTCGACATACGTGTTCTACACCATCCAGTTCACCATGCCGGAATTCACCTGCCTGTGCCCGCGCAGCGGCTTCCCGGACTTCGCAGTGCTGCACGCGCGCTACGTTCCGGGGCCGCGGTGTGTCGAGCTCAAGTCGCTGAAGATGTACGTCAACGCCTTCCGCAACGTCGGCGTGTTCCACGAGGACGTCGTCAACGGAATCCTCACCGACCTCGTCGACCTGCTCTCGCCGCGCTACTGTGAGGTGATCGGCGACTTCAACGTCCGCGGCAACATCAAGACGGTGGTGCGCGCCGTGCACCGCGACCCCGGCTTCACCGACGAGCCCGCCGGCTGGTGGGCGGGGCGTGACGAACACTTGGCGACGCCACCATCGGTCAGTGGGTGAGGCGCGATTTCTCAGCTCCCCTTGTTTTTGCAGCATCACCCCGTATCCCCGGAGCCAAATACGTTCTCGTCGTCTTCGGCGGACATCTTGTCGCGGACGGCTACGCGTGCATCAACGGCGTGCGCCGCGCCTGCTAGTGCCTCGGTGTGTGAGCACCGTCGCGGTCACGTGTCCCTGTGTCGACGCGCGGCAGCTCAGCTCAGCTTGAGCGAGTCGTCGCCGGGCGTCAGGAACACGCGTAGCAGCGGGTCGTCCCGCCGATCCGGCGCGGTGCGCAAGTAGAGATCGTCGCCGGCGACCTCGAGAGCCTCTCCGAACTCCGTGGCGAGCAACAGCGCCACTCTGGGATCGACGGCCCCGGCGCCGGGGAAGTGCGGCACCCGCATCTGCAGCCCAAAGGCGGCGGCGATGTACGGAGCACGGCGGTTCCACGCTGCACCAGGCACGCGCACAAGGTCGGCGCCCAGCATCGCGGCAAGGATGCCGGCGAGCGCGACTATCCTCGATTGCGCCGGTTCGGGGACACCATCCCACAGCGCGCGCTCGTGCACCATCCCGTCGAGGACATCGCGGGCACGGTCCACCACGGCATCGGGGGGGATCGCCACCCACACTCCGTTGTGCCCAGTGCGGGCGCTCCAGCCCTCCACGCGGGCGATGACCCCGGGCGCCGCAGCGTGCGGCGCGCGCGTCCGCCGCCAGGGTGACTCCGGGCAGAAGTCCGGTCTCCTCATCCCACGCCCGCGTCGCCTTCTCCACCGTGCCATCGCGAATCCGCGCCAGCGGCAGGGCGAGCCGGTTGAGCCCCACCTCGAGGGACGCGCTGCGTGCCGCGTCGCCCTCCGCCGGCGGGTACACGCTCGCGCCGATGGAGTCGGCCGCGATGCGCGCGAAGCCCAGTCCCCAGCGCTCTGGCTCCGCCCGGCGCCGCGCTGTCCTCGCGCCCGCGAAGCTCTGCGAGCCTTCCCAGCAGACGGTGAACGCCTTCTCCGACGCCCGGAGCGACACCGAGCCCGCGTGGTCGTGGCGCTCGGCATTGGCGGCGAACTGCACGAGCACCAGCGCTGCGACCGCGGGATCGAGCACCGCGAAGCTGTCGTCTCGCTCGATCGCCACCGTCAGCGCCGTGCGCGAGGCGATGCCGGCGCATGCGTGCTCGAGCACGTCGATGCTCGTCCCCATCGTCGAACTGGCGCGACCGGCTACGACCCGCAGGGAGGCTGCGAGCATGCGCACCCGCAGCGCCTGGCGGTGCGGGAGTGCCGCGGCCGTGCCGTCGATCTCGTCGAGCAGCCGGGTGACAACCGGTGAGCACATCGGGTGGGTGGCGTCGGTGCTGACCACCAATAGGGCGCGGTGCGCGCGGTACGCGACCGCGCCGGGGGCGGCGTCGCGCCATTCGGGCGTCTGTGCGATGACGTCACCGCCGTCGAACACGGCTGCGGGCAGTGGCAGCTCGGCCAGCTCACCAACGGTGAGGTTCACCGTCGGATGCCGAGCCGGTACTTGCGGTTGCCGTGACTGACGACGGCGACGCGCGAGCTGTTTCGGTTCAACCAGTCACCGAACCTGCGCACCGCCTTGGTGGCGGTGTCCGAGTGGAAGGTGACGAGCTCAGGGTAGTGGACCACCAGGCGCACGGCCTCGCGATGGTGGTGCTCAGCCATGGTGGGGAGGTGGATCACCACCGAGCCGTCCTTGATGCGGAGATCCTCGACGGTGGGGTCGAGCATACGATCGACGCGCTCGATGAGAGACTGCTCGCCGTCGCGCTTGTCGTGCAGCCAGGCGCGCGGATGAGCGCGGTGGATCTCGCTGCGCACCCGAAACGAGTCGATGTTGGCGGAGTACACGATGGTGAGGCAGTCGGAGAGCTCGCGCGCCAGCAGTCCGAGGACATCGCCGCTGCTCAAGGTCTGGTCGGGCGCCTTCGAAAGGTCCCAGTCCACCACGGCGAGCACCGGACGCGTCGACTCGGCGTTGTTGCGCAGGGCCGCGATGGCGTGCGCCGCGCTGCGTGTCGCCAGTGGATGAAAGCGCTTGCGCGCGAAGTGGTTGCGGAGCTCGTCGAGTGTCTGCGCATCGTCCTCGAGGATGAGCACCTCCGCGTTTGCACGCATTACCGCGCCTGCACCGCGAGCACGGCTCCAGCGTCTCCCTGCCGCGCTCGGAGCGGCATCCGGTGCGCCGACAGCGCGGGCGGATGCGGCGCGGAGCTGGCGGGGCGAGACGCAGACCGGGCGCGGATGGTTGGCGACGAGCTTCGAGGACCGGGCTGGACACGTGGGTTCCGTCGGGCATGGTCAGTCCGCTCCCCACCGCCAGGCGGATTCCGCAGACCTCCGCGCGCAGGGCGCTGCCGATGGCGCCGGCCAGTTCCGAGAAGCGCTGAACCACCCTCAGGTGGAGCGGCAGGCCCCGCGGGGGCGGAGAGCGCCACAGCAGCAGGACGGGAAGTGAGCGAAGCGCTTGCCGGAACGGCTCGGCAAGGTCGTCGGTGTCACCGACCACCATCCAGGGCCATGGCCGGGATGCTCGCACCGCGGCCGGGGCCTAGTCGGGCCGCACCTCGCACACGGTCAGAAAGGCCCTGTCCAACCGGTCGCGCAGGGCGACGGCCAGTTCTGCGTCGTGTCCCACCGCGAGCACGGTCCGCTGCCACTCCAGCGGTGGCAGTGCCGGCTCGCTGCGCGGGCTGATCAGCGCCATCCCCATCGCCGCATGGGCGGGGATGGTAGAGGGGAAGACGGCGGCGGTCATCACCCGGACGGTGCGGCGTCGGCACGGACGGGCGGCGGACAATCGCCCGCTCGGGGAGGGATGCCAGGCCAGGCGCCGGTTTCAGAGCTCAGATATCGGTGCTGCCCCCGGCGTCGCCTTCATCGAGGTCGTCGAGGAACTCCACGATCTCGGCGTCGTAGGCCCCGCGGGCCTGGGCCAGCACGGCGCTGACCACCTCCACCTCGTCCGTCGTCCATTCGAGGGCTGCTGCGAGCTCGAGGATGGTGGGCTCACGCTCGAGGCGACGGCGCAGAGCCACGTCGGCCGTCTCCAGGAGCTTGACCCGCTCCAGCAGCAGTGTGTCCGCCAGCCGCTGCGCGGCCTGGCGGTTGGTGACGTCGTCGAGGAAGGCGTCCAACACGCGGACCACGTAGGCGCGCAGCCCTGGGGCGGCTCCGCCCCGCGAGGCGTACTCGCCGACGGCGACCGCGGCGGCAATCGAGCCCTCCTGGTAGAGCTCCATGAGATCGACCCCCGAGTCGCGGCGGCTCAGCACGGCGTCGAGGACGGTGCTGAGCTGTTGCTCCACCAGCCGTTCGGTCGCGGGCCCGGTCGGCGCCTCGCGGGCCCCTTCGAGGAGGGCGCCGACCTCCGAGCCGTCGAGCGCGGCCAGGGAGCGCACCTGTGCGGCGATCG
>CATPAP010000229.1 GCA_955651875.1 Candidatus Dormiibacterota bacterium | reverse complement strand
GCCGGCCCGCCGCACCCGGCTCCGCCGCGGCGGTCCGCGCACGCCGCTGCCGCTTCTGCCGCTGATCGCCGCGCTGGCAGGGGTGGGCGTCGCGTACGTCAGCCAGAGCGCGCACTCCACGCAGGGCACCTATCAGGCGGCGGCACTCTCAGCGCAGAACCGGCAGCTGCGCAGTCAGGACTCCCAGCTCGGTGACGACCTGGCGCGGCTTGAGAGCGCGGAGCGCATCGTGGCGGCGGCGCAGCAGCTCGGCATGCGTCCAGCCGGTCGCTGGTCGTACGTGGACGCGCAGCTGAAGCCCGTCGTCAACGTCCCCGCCCCGGCTCTCGCCACCCGTCCCGGCAGCAGCGACCCCTTGCAGCAGTTCGTTGCCACGGTCGGCGGCGCCTTCGGCGTTCACAACGGCCAGGACACGGCGCGATGAGCCGTCGTCGCAGGGATACACCACCGTCGCACGTGCGCGGGTGGTTCGTCGCCGACGCTCCCGACTTCCGCCACCGCGGCACATGGCTGGCGTTCGCGTTCGCGGCGATGGCCGTCACCCTCTGTGCGCGCCTCGTCGACGTGCAGCTGCTCCAGCACGCCACCCTGGCCGCGCGTGCGGCGGAGCTCCACCAGAAGTCCGTGACCATCCCTGCGACGCGCGGGCGGATCCTCGACAGCACCGGCCGCGTCCTGGTCAGCAACCGCACCGTGTACGACGTCTACGCGGATCCCGGTCTCATCCCGTTGGACACGCGTCCCAAAGTGGCACGTCAACTCGCCCCCGTGTTGTCGCTGGACGTCACCGCGGTGGATGCTCTCATCTCAAAGCCAACCAGGTTCGTGTACCTCGCCAAGGGCGTGTCGCAGGACGTCAGTGACCAGCTCACCGCGCTCGACCTCCCCGGGATTGTGGTCGAGCCATCGGAGCAGCGCGTGTATGAGCCCTCGCCGGTGATTGGAACCTCATTCGCCGCCAACCTCCTCGGCTACGTTGACAACGACGGTCACGGCCAGTACGGCGTCGAGGCGTACTACGATTCCGTCCTGCACGGCATCGACGGACACCAGTCCACCGTTCGCGACGTCACCGGCAAGTCGATCACGCTGAGCAACGACCCGCAGTCGGATGCACGCAACGGTGCCGACCTCGAGCTCGGACTGGATTCCGAGGTGCAGTACTGGGCCGAGCAGGCGATCGCGCAGGGCGTCGCCACCGCCAAGGCAGCGTCGGGAACGCTGATCATGATGGACAGCAAGACCGGTGTGATCAGGGCGTGGGCCCAAGCCCCCTCCTACGACGCCAACTCGTACTGGACGTCACCGATCGCGGAGTTCCGTGACCTTGCCGTCGCCAACGTGTACGAGCCCGGGTCGGTGGAGAAGGTGGTGACCTTCGGCGGCGGCCTCAACGACCACGCCATCACGCCGGGGTACACGTTCAACGAGGGCCCCACGACCATCGACGGGGCCACCATCCGCGACTGGGACAACCGCGCCCACGGCACCATCACCATGCAGAAGGTTCTCGACGATTCCCTCAACAATGGAGCGATCAAGGTGGGCCAGCTGATGGGCGCCAACGCGTTCTACAGCAACCTGCTCTCCTTTGGCATCGGCGCACCGACGGGCGTCGACCTGTCTGGCGAGCAGAACGTTCCCGTGCCCGCGCAAAGTCAGATGAGCAGCCTCGACCTCGCCGAGGCCGCGTTCGGGCAGCGAGTGCAGGTCACGCCCATCGAGATGCTCGCAGCCATCAACTCGGTGGCCAACGGCGGTGTCTGGGTGCAGCCCCACGCGGTGCAGGCGGTGATCGACCCGGCCACCGGCAAGTCGGCCGCGGTGGTCCCGACCACTCGCCGCGTGATCTCAGCCGACGCCGCGGCCACACTCGCGCAGATGATGACCGGAGTCGTCGAGGACCGCGGCGCCGAGGGGTCGCTCGCACGCATCCCCGCATTCCAAGGTGAGGTGGCGGGCAAGACTGGCACGGCCGGCGTCGCTGTCAACGGCCACTATGGCGGCGATGTCATCGTCTCGTTCGGCGGCTTTCTGCCCGCCAAGAACCCGCGCTTCACCATGCTCGTGGTGCTGAACTACCCGCACGAGACCGGCGTGGTGCGCTTCGGTGCGACGCTCGCGGCTCCGGTGTGGAAGCAGGTGGCACAGGTCGCCATCGACCAGTGGCGGATCACCCCGTGAGACACGCCGCCGTTGTGCTTGTGCTGGCGTTCGCCGTCGGGGTTGGGCTCTACCCCTGGCTCACCACCCAGTTGACCAGACGCGGGGCCGGGCAACACGTGCAGTCATACAACCCGTCATCCCACCTGGTCAAAGCAGGAACTCCGACCATGGGGGGCTTGCTGTTCTGCGCGATCACCGCGGTCGCCTGGCTGGCGTTCGACCGCAGCCGCAGCGGTTTCGTCCTGGTGTTCGCGCTGGCCGCGGGGGCGATGCTCGGACTGCTCGATGACCGCGCCAACATCCGTGGGCGTGGCGTGTTCGGCATCGGTGCACACGAGAAAATCGCAGCGCAGGCGTTCATCGGGCTGCTCGTCGGCATCGGGCTCGACGTCGCCGGCGCGACGCGGCAGTACTTCCCGGGCCTCGGCGCCCCTGACCTCCGCGGCGCCGGAATCGTCTTGGTGACCATTGTGGCGGTCATTGCGGTGAGCAACGCCGTCAATCTCACCGATGGCGTCGACGGATTGGCCGCGAGCTGCTCCGCCGTGGTGTTCGCGGGCCTCCTTGCGATCGCCGTGCACCAGCATGCCCTTCCGGTCGTGATCGTCACCGCCGCCCTGGTCGGCGGTCTCGCCGCGTTCCTCGTCTTCAACTGGTTCCCAGCGCGCCTGTTCATGGGCGACACCGGATCGCTCGCACTCGGCTGTGCCCTCGTTGCCGCCTCGGCGGAGCTCCACCTGCTCTGGTTGCTGCCTGTCATGGGCATCGTCTTCGTCGCCGAGACGCTCAGCGTGATCGTCAATGTCACCGCCATCCGGCGTTTCCACCGCCGGGTGCTGCGCGCCAGCCCTCTCCACCATCATTTCGAAGAGCTCGGCTTGCGCGAGCGTCGTCTGGTGGCGTGCTTCACCGCGGTTGCGGCGGTAGGAACGCTGCTCACGGTCCTCTATGCGCGTGCGCGTGGAGCTGTGGCGTGACCGGTCGGGCTGTCGTCGTCGGGCTCGGACGCAGCGGGGTTGCCTGCGCCCGCGTGCTCGCCGCCGAGGGCTACGACGTGCTCGTCGTGGACAGAGGCGACGACCCACGCCTGCATGAGGCGGCCGCGCAGCTGCCGACCAACGTGCACGTGCAGCTCAGCGGGTACGAGCCCGACGTGGTCCGCGGCGCGGCGCTGGTCTGCCCGTCACCGGGGGTGCCGTGGAACGCACCCGAGCTCGAGTTGGCGCGCAGCCTCGGCATCGCGGTGCGCAGTGAGATGTCTCTGGTGTTCGAACGCTGTCCGGGCAGGATCGTCGGCATCACAGGGACCAACGGCAAGACCACGACCACCAGCCTGTGCGCCGCGGTGATGGCTCGCGACGGCCGGCGCGTGCACCTCGGCGGCAACATCGGCACCACCATGCTCGACCGTCTCGACGCGGTTGGCGCAGGCGACTGGGTGGTGCTCGAGCTGTCGTCCTTCCAGCTCGAGTCCGTACAGACGCCACGATGCGAAATTGCGGCGGTGCTCAACATCAGCCCCGACCACCTCGACCGCCACGGCGACCTCCCCGGCTACATCGCGGCCAAACGCCGGATCGTCGAGCACGCTGTCTCATGCACGGTCCTCGGGTGGGACGATCCGGTCATCAAGGCCATGGCTGCGGTGAGCACCGCGCCTGTCAGGTACTTCGGGACCACATTCCGGGGTGCTGACGGCACCACGGTTCACGATGGGGACATCGTCATCCTCGCCGGCGGAGCGTCGCGGCCCGTGATGGCTGTGGCCGACATCCCGCTGCTCGGTGCGCACAACGTGCTCAACGTCCTCGCCGCCACCGCCATCGGTCACGCGGCGGGCGTGGAAGCCCCGGACATCGCCGCCGCCGTGCGTGAGTTTCGT
>CATPAP010000228.1 GCA_955651875.1 Candidatus Dormiibacterota bacterium | reverse complement strand
GTGCGGGGTGGGGCCATGCCGGGGGCGTGGGGCGCAGCCTGGGGCTCGGGGTGGGCGCGGCCTGCGGCGCCATGGAGAGGGGCCGGGCAGCGGCGGCCTGCAAGGAGGGCGCCCCGTATACTCGGCGCACATGGCCGACGGTCCGCGGGCAGTGATCCTCGCCGCCGGAGAAGGCACGCGGATGCGCAGTGCCCTCCCCAAGGTTCTCCACCCGCTGGCTGGACGCCCGATTATCGACCACGTCATCGACGCCGCTGTGGCGGTGACGGGGCGCCTGCCGCTGGTGGTCATCGGTCGCGGTCGTGTCGATGTCGTGGCGGCGATTGGCGGACGCGCGGAGTGCATCGAGCAGGCTGAACCGCGCGGCACCGGCGACGCGCTTCGTGCTGTGCCGGAGCCTGCGCGCGAGTCGGGCGAGGTGCTCGTGCTCTCCGGGGACGTGCCCCTGGTGCGGCCGGAGACGCTGGCCCGCCTCCTCGACCACCACCGGCGCAGCCGCGCCGCGGCGACGCTGCTGACCGCGACGCCTGCCAACCCCCGGGGGCTGGGCCGGGTGTACCGCGACCCGGAGACAGGCTGGGTGGTGCGCACCATTGAGGAGCGCGACCTGCCTCCCGGCGCGCATCTGCCCCCCGAGGTCGGCGCCGGAGTGTATGTCTTCAACGGCGCCAGGCTGTGGCCTGCGCTCGAGCGCATCAGCAACAGCAATGCGCAGGGTGAGTACTACCTGCCCGACGTCCTGCCTCTGCTCGGTGGGCACGTGGACGCCATGCTGCTGTCCGACCCGGAGGAGGCGCTGGGGATCAACGACCGCGCCCAGCACTCCACGGCCGAGGGCGTGCTGCGGAGGCGCGTGCTCGAGCGGCTCATGTCGGATGGGGTGACCGTCGAGGATCCGGCGACCACGTACATCGACGCCGGAGTGCGGGTGGGACGGGACTCGGTCATACGCCCGATGTCAGTGATTCGGGGTGCCACGGTGCTCGGCGAGGGGTGCGAGATCGGCCCGATGGCCCAGCTTCGTGACGTGATCGCGGGCGACCGCGTGGCTGTCGGCGCCTCGCACCTCGAGGGCTGCGAGCTCGGCGACGGCGTGGTGATCGGGCCCTTCAACAGGGTCCGGCCCGGCAGCGTTCTTGCCGCGGGGGTATCGTTGGGGACGCATGCGGAGGTCAAGAACAGCCGCGTTGGCGCGGGCAGCCGTGTCAACCACTTCTCGTGCGTGCTCGACACCGACGTGGGGCAGGGGGTCAACGTGGGCGCCGGCACGGTGACCTGCAACTTCGACGGCGAGGCCAAGCACCGGACGGTCATTGAGGACGGCGTTTTCATCGGCAGCAACAGCACGCTGGTGGCTCCGCTCACCATCCACCGCGGTGCGTACATCGCCGCGGGCTCGCTGGTGAACGAGGACGTGCCAGAGGGCGCGCTCGCGGTCGGTCGTTCCCGTCAGCGCAACATCCTCGGCTGGGCGGCGCGCCATCGCGCGGGCCAGGCGGAGCCAGCGCGGTGAGCGAACCGTATCAGTTCGGCGACCTCATGCTGCTCAGCGGGACCGGCAACCCGGAGCTCAGCGAGAAGATCGCCCGTGAGATCGACATGCCGCTGGCTCAGATGGAGATCACCCGCTTCGCCGACGGCGAGTTCGACGTGAAGATCGCGGAGTCGGTGCGCGGTCGTGATCTCTTCCTCATTCAGCCGACGTGCCAGCCCGTCAGCGACAACCTCATCCAGCTCTTCGTCATCCTCGACGCACTGCGGCGTGCCTCGGCGTCGCGCATCACCGCGGTGATCCCCTACTACGGGTACCAGCGCAAGGAGAAGAAGACACAGCCGCGCGATCCCATCAGCGCCAAGCTGATGGCCAACATCATCGAGCTCGCAGGCGCCAACCGGGTGATCGCCGTCGACCTGCATGCCGAGGCCATCCAGGGGTTCTTCGACATTCCCGTCGACGCCCTCACCGCCACCAAGATCCTGGCGCGCCGCGTTCGCGAGCGCCATGGGCACAACGTCGTCGTGGTCTCGCCCGACACCGGCGGCGCCCTCCGAGCTCGGCGCCTCGGTCGCATCCTCGACGCACCGATCGCCATCGTCGACAAGCGCCGCCCCCGCGACGACACGGTGGAGGTGATCAACGTCATCGGCGACGTGGAGGGGCTGCACTGCATCATCGTGGACGACCTCATCAGCACCGGCTCGACGCTCGCCAACGCGGCCATCGCGCTGCGCGCCAAAGGTGCGACCGGTGTCGATGTCGTCGCCACCCACGGCGTGCTCTCCGACGGCGCGCTCACCCGTCTGCACGAGGCCCCCATCGACGAGATCTGCATCACGGACACCATCCCCCTTCACGACGGGGCGCGCAGCTTCGACGACCATCCCCGGCTGCGCGTCCTCAGCGTCGCGCCATTGATCGCGGAGGCGATCGTCCGCGTCCACGAGGGCCGCAGCGTCAGCGAGCTCTTCCGGTGACCACACCATCAGATCCGCGCGCTGAGCGCGCGAACAGGATGCTCCGGTGAGCCTCCTGGTCCTCCTCCTGGTCCTCTCGCTCATCCTCGCCGCGTTCGCGGCGGCGTCGGAGACCGCCCTGACCTCGGTCAGCCGGCTGCGCATGCGCTCGCTCGCGGACGAGGGAGACCACCGGGCCGAGGTGGTGGTGGCCCTGCACAACAGTCCGAACGCCTACCTTTCGACCATCCTCAGCATCAACACCGTTGCCGTGATCGTGGCGTCGACGGCGGCCACCCTGATCGTCTCCAGCACCTATCACTCCCTCCCGCAGGCGGCGGGAACGGTGATCCTCTCGGCCTTCGTGCTGGTGTTCTGCGAGATCGCTCCGAAATCGCTCGCGCTGCGCTTCAACGAACGCATCGCGCTCATTCTAGCTCGGCCGGTGGCCGCGATCACCCGCCTGCTGCGCCCGTTGGTGGCGGCGCTGACGCTGCTCAGCAACTCTCTGCTGCGCGCGGCGACGCGTGGGAAGAACGTCGTCGGCCCGTTTGTCACCGAGGAGGAGCTCAAGCTAATGGTTTCGCTGGGCCAGCAACAGGGGGTTGTGGAGTACGGCGAGCAGGAGATGATCCACGGCATCCTCGAGATGACCGACAAGACGGTGCGCGAGGTCATGGTTCCGCGCATCGACGTCGTCGCCATCGAGTCCGATCGCACGGTCTCCGAGCTGATCGACCTCGTCGTCAAGTACGGCCACTCGCGCATCCCGGTGTACGAGGAGTCGATGGACAACATCGTCGGTGTCCTGTATGCCAAGGACCTGCTGCGCGAGGGCGGCCGCAGCGGCGACCGCCGCTCGGTCACCTCCCTGATGCGCGAGCCGTACTTCACCCCGGAGGTCAAGCACGTCGGCCAGCTGCTCAAGGAGATGCAGCAGCGCAAGGTGCACATGGCCGTGGTCGTGGAAGAGCACGGTGGCACCGCCGGCATCGTGACGTTCGAGGACCTCATCGAGGAGATCGTCGGTCCGATTCGCGACGAGTTCGATGTCGCTGAGCAGGAGGAGGTGCAATTCCTCAACGACTGCGAGGTGCTGCTCAACGCGCGGTTCCCCGTCGACGACATCAAAGACCTCCTCCACATCGACGTCGGCGACACCGAGGCCGACTCCATCGGCGGCCTGGTGTATGAACGGCTCGGGGAGATCCCTGCCGTGGGAGCCATCCTCCTGCTCGGTGAGGTCACGCTCACCGTCGAGCAGGTGCGTCGCCAGAGCATCCAGATTGTGCGGCTCACCTCGCCGGTGCCGTTCCTCCGCGAGCGCGATGGCGCCTCACCGGACGAGGATGAAGCCGACGCCGGCTGAAGCGCGCGAACCCCGACACTGAGCAGATGCCGACCTACCTGACCGAGGGAGTCATCCTGCGCCGCGTCGACTACGGGGAGGCCGACCGCATCCTCACCGTGCTGACCCGCGAGCACGGCAAGATCGGGGTCATCGCGCGCGGGGTGCGCAAGGCGGGCAGCCGCCTCGCGGCGCACACCGACCTCTTCGCGCGCAGCCGCATGCAGCTGGCCCGCGGCCGCGGCGAGCTCGACGTGCTGACCCAGGCGGAGACCATGGGATCGACGGTGCCGCTCGCGGACGCGCGCCGGGCCGCCTGCGCGGCGGTGTGCGCGGAGCTCGCCGACCGGGTGCTCGAGAGCCACCACCCCGACGCGGAGACGTTCGACCTCGTGGTCGACGCTCTCGGCGATTGCACCGATACCGCACGCGACCCGCGCGCGGCGCTGGTGTGGCTGACCCGCCGCATGATCGATCGGCTCGGCTACGCGCCACAGCTGCACGAGTGCGCGTCGTGCGCCGCAGCGCTGCCCGAGAGTAGTGCCTGGTTCAGCGCCATCGCGGGAGGCCTGCTCTGCGACCGCTGCTCCACCGCGGACCCGGCCGCCGTGGAGTGTTCGGTGCGGGTCATCAAGGTGTTGCGTGTCGCCGCCGCCGGCGACGCGCAGCTCTACCGGCGCCTGCGCCTCGACGAGCCCTCGCTGGTGACTCTCGAAGCCGTCGCCGAGCGGGAGCTCGCCCAGCACCTCGACCGCCAGCTGCGCTCGCTGGCCGTCCTGCGCGCCATCGAGCGGCGCTGACAACGGCGGCAACCGGCCGCAAGCGGCGTGCCGGTACACTCGCCGCCGATGTCCCAAGAGCAACCCGGCACGCCTGATATCGTCGAGAAGCTGGTCTCGCTCGGCAAGCAGCGCGGCTTCTTCTTCGGGTCCAGCGAGATCTACGGCGGTATCAACGCGCTCTACGACTACGGGCCGCTGGGTGCACGAATGCGGCGCAACGTGCGCAACCTCTGGTGGCGGTCGATGATCGAAGCGCGCGACGACATCGAGCCCATCGAGACCTCGATCATCATGAACCCGCAGGTCTGGGTGGCGAGCGGTCACGTGGCAACCTTCAGCGACCCGCTCGTCGACTGCCTGGGCAGTTGCCGCAAGCGCTGGCGCGAGGACCACCTCCCCGACGAGCGACGCGCGCGCGGCAAGCCACCGGATGCGCCGGGATGCCCGGAGTGCGGCGGGCCCCTGACCCCGGGGCGGCAGTTCAACCTCATGTTCCGTACCCACCTGGGGCCCGTCGCCGACGATGCCGCCCAGGTGTACCTGCGCCCCGAGACAGCGCAGGGCATGTTCGTCGACTTCGCCACGGTGGTGCAGGCGATGCGCCGCCGCCTCCCGTTCGGGATCGCGCAGCAGGGCAAGTCATTCCGCAACGAGATCTCGCCGGGCAACTCCATCTTCCGCACCCGCGAGTTCGAGGTGATGGAGATGGAATTCTTCTGCAAACCCGGCACGGACGGCGAATGGCACCGGGTGTGGTGCCAGGAGCGGATGCGCTGGTGGGTCGAGGACTGTGGGGTGCGCAGCTCGCACCTGCGCCTGCGCGCCCACGAGAAGGATGAGCTCTCGCACTACAGCACGGCGACCAGTGACATCGAGTACACCTTTCCCTGGGGCTGGGGCGAGCTCGAGGGCATCGCCAACCGCACCGACTTCGACCTGCGTGCCCACAGCGAGCACAGCGGCAAGGACCTCAGCTACTTCGACACCGAAACCAGCGAGCGCTACATCCCGTACGTCATCGAACCGGCGGCGGGATTGGACCGCGGCTGCCTCACCATGCTCATTGACGCCTGGGAGGAGGAGGAGGTACGCGGTGAGACGCGCACGGTCCTGCGCCTCCACCCCGACGTGGCACCGTGGCAGCTGGCGGTGCTGCCGCTCAGCAAGAAGCCACAGCTGACCGAGCTGGCGCGCCCGCTGGCACACCGGCTGCGCGAACGCTTCCGCACCGAGTACGACGAGACCCAGTCGATCGGGCGGCGCTACCGCCGCCAGGACGAGATCGGCACCCCGCTGGCGATCACCGTCGACTTCGAGTCACTCGAGGACAGGGCGGTAACCATCCGCGAGCGCGACGGCATGACCCAGGTGCGCGTGCCGATCGACTCGCTCGAGCAGGCGTGCGACGAGCAGCTCGCTGCATGCCGTGCTGCTGCACTGGAGCGCGCCCGGGGCTGAGGGCGGACACCCCGCGCGTGCGATCGGCGGTCCCGTCGCGACGAGCAGGGCGCAGCCTTCAGGTCGGGCAGACGAGCAGACGAGCAGCACGTTCGGGGACCACCAACGCCGCCACCTCCGCGGAGCTGGCGGCGAGCTCGGCCACGCCGTTCCGTACCATGCTTGCCTGTGATGGAGGCGGCGTTGTGGGCGCGGGCACCGCGCCGAGCGTGAGTGGCGGCGGGCGGCCGGAGCTCGCCGGCACGTTCGGCATGGTGGCATCGACGCACTGGCTCGCCTCGGCGGCCGGCATGGCCATGCTCGAGCGCGGCGGCAACGCCGCCGACGCGGCCGTGGCCGCGGGTTTGGTGCTGCAGGTGGTGGAGCCGCATCTCAATGGGCCGGGCGGCGAGGCGCCCATCCTCGTGCACACCGCGGGCACTCGTGAGCCGGTGGTCATCAACGGGCAGGGGTGCGTGCCAGCGGGCGCGTCGGTGACCGCGTACCGGGCACTCGGCCTCGAACTCGTTCCCGGCACGGGCCTGCTCGCCGCCTGCGTCCCGGGCGCGTTCGGCGCGTGGATGCGCCTGCTCGCCGAGCATGGGTCGATGTCGCCGCGCGAGGTGATGACGCCCGCGATCGGGTACGCGGCACACGGTCATCCCATCCTTGCCACCGCGTGCGCCGCCATCGGGCGCGTGCAGGCGATGTTCACATCGGAATGGCCAGAATCCGCGCGCATCTGGCTCGGGGCTGGCGTGCCAGTTGCGGGCGATCTCGTCCGAAACCCGGCGCTGACGGCCATGTGGGAGCGCCTGCTCACGTCTGCGGAAGCCGCCGGGTCGGGGCGCGAGGCGCAGATCGAGGCGATGCTGCGCGACTTCTACGAGGGGTGGGTGGCAGAGGCGGTCGTCGGCTTCGCGCAAGGCACGGAGGTGATGGACTCCTCGGGGCGGCGCCATCGCGGGCTGCTCTCCGCCGCCGACATGGCGGCGGGGCGCGCGGTCGTGGAGCGGCCGGCGAGCTGGAGCGGCGATGGGGTTACGGTGTGGAAGACGGGACCCTGGGGGCAGGGACCGGTGATGCTGCAGCAGCTCGCGCTGCTCGAGGGCTTCGACCTCGCGCGCATGGGACTGAACAGCGCGGAGTACATCCACACCGTGGTCGAGTGCGCCAAGCTGGCGTTCGCGGACCGCGAGGCGTGGTACGGCGACGCGCTCGGCGGGGTGGATGTCGACGAGCTGCTCGACCCGTCCTACACGGCGGAGCGGCGTCCGCTGGTGGGGGACCGGGCGTCCATGGCGTTGCGTCCCGGGTCGGTCGGTGGGCGCGCGCCGCGGCGTCCCCTCGGTGTGTCGCGGCAGGGCGGCCCGGCGGTGGGCATCGGCGAGCCGTCGGTTGCACCTGACGGCGTCACGCGCGGCGACACCGTGCATCTCGACGTCATCGATCGTTACGGGACGATGATCTCGGCGACGCCGAGCGGAGGCTGGCTGCAGAGCTCGCCGGCCATCCCCGAGCTGGGCTTCTGCCTGGGCACGCGCGCGCAGATGACGTGGCTCGAGGACGGGCTGGCCAGCTCACTGGTGGGGGGCAGGCGGCCGCGCACCACGCTGTCGCCGAGCCTGGCCACACGCGAGGGCGCGCCGCTGCTGGCATGGGGCAGCCCCGGCGGCGATCAGCAGGACCAGTGGCCGCTGCTTGTCTGGCTGGCACACACCCGTTTGCGGCTCGGACTGCAGGACGCCATCGACGCGCCACGGTTCCACATCGAGCACATGCCGAGCTCGTTCTACCCGCGCGAGGCGCACCCCGGGCTGGTGGTGGTCGAGGAGCGGCTGGGCGAGGACGTCATCGGCGAGCTGCGCGCCCGCGGCCATGAGGTGCAAGGCGCGCCGGGATGGTCGCTCGGGCGGGTCACCGCGGTCGCGCGGCGGAAGGACGGAGTGCTGCTCGGCGGCGCCGATCCACGCGGTCTGCAGTCGTACGCGGTGGGGCGCTGAACTGGTCTTGCGGCGCCGGGGTGCGCGCGTGCGTGTGCCAGACGTACGCCCCCGCACCGGTCATGGCGCGAAGTCGTCCTCCGCACGCTGGCTTGCCGAGCCGGTGTGGCGCAACCGCGGCGGCGCTCCACCTGGCGCGGCCTGGATGGTCCAGAAGTCGGAGGCGAGGCCGGCATCGAGCATATACGCGAACGGCATGAAGCCGTAGCCAGCCGCGCCCCAGCCGGCGCCCCAGGAGTTGCGGATGATGAATGCCTGGCGGGCGTCGTCGTAGCCGACGCACACCACCGCGTGGCCGCCGAGCGCGCTCTCCGACGGCTGCGGCAGGGGGATGACGCCCGTCGACGCCACATCGCCGCTCTCGAATGAGCTGAATACGGTGAAGCCGAAGACGAAGGTGAAGCCCGATGCGACGCACGTCTTGAGCTGCACGAGTGACTGGGTGACGCGCTGGTAGCTGCCCACGCGGTCGCGCACCGCGTCGGTGAACGTCCGCGCGGGTGGCTTCTCGGCAAAGCGTGCGACGTCGTACGGCCATTCAGACTCCGGGCAGACACCCAGCGAAGCGATGACCTTGATGCCGTCGCGGATCTGAGCGCCGCTGTCGGTGGCGACGGTGCCTTCGAGCACGCGCTCGTTGTAGTAGATGAACAGGCGCGACGGCGTCCACGTGGGAGCGATCCCAGAGCGGATCTCGTCGAACTGCACCGCACCGGCGATGGCATTGGCGGTGCAGGAGCCGAGCTGGCCCTGGTCGTACACCGGTGGGCACTGGGGCCTGAGGTCGACGACGGCCGGGAGCTGTGCGGACGCGAGCGCGGGCGCCAGCCAGTACCGGTCACGGTGGTCGGGAAGGTCGCGGACCCATCCGAATCGGGCAATCCTCACGGGGCACGATTCTGCTCCGTCCGCGCCGCGTCTTGGGTTCGCTGCCGAGGTGCTACCCTCGCGTGTGTCTCACCTGATTGCGTATTGACGAGGTTCCTCCATGCCCACGGGCGCACGCACTGGTCGCGCCGGCAGGACGGCAGCGAAGCCGGTGACCAAGCTGGCACGACGCACCATCGCAAAGCCGTCGTCGCCCCGGCGGCGGGCACAGAAGTGGGTGTACCTCTTCGAGGAGGGCGACGCGTCGATGCGCGACCTGCTCGGGGGCAAGGGCGCCGGTGTTGCCGAGATGACCCGCGCCGGGCTGCCGGTGCCGCCCGGTTTCACCATCACAACGCAAGCATGCAACGCGTTCTACGAGAGCGGCCAGACGTTCCCGGACGGGATGTGGGAGCAGGTGCTGACGGCGCTCGCAGAGACCGAGCGCAAGACGGGCAAGACGTTCGGCGACGCTCGCAATCCGCTCCTCGTCAGCGTGCGCAGCGGTGCCAAGTTCTCCATGCCGGGAATGATGGATACGGTGCTCAACCTCGGGCTCAACGCGGAGACGCTGCAGGGGCTGGCCGCGCTCACCGGCGACGAGCGCTTTGCCAAGGACGCGTATCGCCGCTTTATCCAGCTGTTCAGCAAGATCGTGCTCGGCATCGACGGCGATCTTTTCGAACACGAGCTCGAGGCCGTCAAGACCAAGACCAAAGCGCGCAGCGACGCCGACCTCAAGCCGAAAG
>CATPAP010000227.1 GCA_955651875.1 Candidatus Dormiibacterota bacterium | reverse complement strand
TCTCCGCTCCCTGATCGGCGGGAACAGCGGGCAGCCTCTCGATGACCGCGTCGCGAGCCGGCTCAGCCGCCTCCTCGACGCCGCCCCGGTTCATCCGGTCGTGGAGGCCGACGGCGTCCGTCTGGCGTCCACCGCGCGCGGCGTCGACGGCTTCCTTGCCGCGTTGCTCGCAGCCCTCGTCGAGAGCACCATCGACGGCACCTTCCGCCGCCTCAAGGTGTGCCGCTCGGACACCTGTCAGTGGACCTTCTACGACAACTCGAAGAACGGCTGCGGCGCCTGGTGCAGCATGCGCGTGTGCGGCAGCCGCGCCAAGGCGAAGGCGTACCGCACCCGCCGCCGCGAGGGTGACGCCGGCGCGGCAGTCGCCCCGGCAGGCTGAGGCTCGCTCAGGCGCTCGCCGCCCAGTCGCTGTCGAACTGCTGCTCGAACGCGGCGGCGATGGCGCTGTCGGCGGGGATGGCCACGTCGAGCTCGTGGTTGTGCTCGAAGCCGCTGACCGTCCAGTTGGCGCTGCCGAGGATCACCGCCTCGCCGTCTGCGATCGCCGCCTTGGCGTGCAACTTCTCGCCGCTGCTCGCGTAGAGCCGCACCGCCACGCCGTGCGCGCGCAGAGATGCTGCAGACGGATCGCTCGGCCGCTCGCTCGGGTCGAGCAGCACTCGCACGGCGACACCTCGGACGAGCGCTGCCTCCATGGCGTCGACGACCGCGGCGTCGGTGAGCGTGTACATCGCCACATCGAGGGTGCGCCGGGCACCGGCGATGGTTGCCAGCACCATCGGCAGGATCTCGGAGCCCGGCAACGTCGCACCCACCAGCACCGCGGGGTCGACGAGCGGCGCGGGCACCACCTGCACGCGCCCGCACGTCACCAGGTCGCGACTGAACACGCGCTCGAGGTTGGCGCCGCGGGGCCACGCAGCTCGGCGTCAAAGTCGTGGTTCGCTGCCGACCGCGCTCCCCAGTTGATGCCGCCGACGACGGCAACGTCGGAATCGACGACGAGCAGCTTGACGTGGTCGATCATGCGGGCGCGGACCGGGTAGTCGGCGACGTCGACGCCGCCGGCGCGGAGCCCGAGCGCCGTCGCGGCCGCCGCCGATTCGGACGGATCGTTGATGACGGTGACGACGGCACCGCGGGCGTGCGCGCGGAGCAGGGCGGCGGCGAGGTCGGCACGGCCGAACTCGCACACCTCGACGTCGACGCGGACTCTCGCGGCGTCGATGACGTGGCGGAGCTCTGTGAACGTCGCCTCACCGGAGCGCAGCACCGTCACCGTGTCAGCGCCGTCGCCGACGGGGGAGGCCGGCGCGAGCAGCGGTGGCGCGGTGCTTACGCGCTCGCCGGCACGCGCGGCAGCGGCGGGTGCGCATCCAGCCAGTCCTACCAGGAGTGCCGGCACGACCACCGCCGACCACGGCAGGGCGGGCTTCATTCACCCAGTATACACATATCTGGGTAAGTATCCCCACACCGTAGAGACTCGGGTAGACTCCGAGGATGCCGGTTCAGCAGCGCATCCAGCCTCACCTCCGGTCACCCGTCGTGTCAGGCGTGCGGTCGTCCGGGCGTGGTTAGCATGCTACTCCAGCCCATCGCGATCTCTGTCGCCCTCCTCACACTGGCGCTGGGCTTGAAAGGGCAAGCGGGCTGGGTGTCGCCCGTTCTCCTCGTCGTCGCCGTCCTGCTGCCCGTGCTCGTGTACGTTGACCACCGTCGGAGCACAGCGGCGGATCAACGGAATCCGATCGTGATGACCACGGACTGCCGGGATCGGACGCTGGCAATCGCGTGTACCAATCCAACGTCCACGCCTATCGACAACTGCCGGGTCGTACTCGTGGAACTGGAATATGCCTACCCGGCAGCACCGACCAACTGGAGTCGAGCCAAGGTATTCCTGGCGAGCGCGTTACTGCCGTGGACGGATACGAAGGCTGAGGGACGGACCATCGCAGCTACCGCCACTGCCATCGCAGGGTTGGTCGAGTACTCCTTCACCATCAATTTCATCCTGGCGATCAGGGATTGGCGCACAGCCGCACAGCGATCCCTTGGCGATGGCTACTGGCGGGCGGTGCTCCAACTCCAAGCCCCTCCACGGCTGAGCCTGTCGCACGAGGTGAGGTTCCACATCGCCGGTGATCGGTTGTTGCTCGTCACCCCGGAAGGGGAGCAACTGTGCAGATGACGCCCCGGCGCTCAGCTCTTGACGAACTCGGTCAAGGCGGGGATGACCTCCTTTCGAATCCCGTCGAGGGCGTGGCGCAGCGTTTGCGGCAGTTCTATGGGACCTGGCACCCCACTAACTTCGACCGTTACGCGCGGGGTGCCGCGAACGCGCACGTGCATTTCACTCTCCGGCGGCTCCGTACCGGGATCCCAAGCGAACTTGGCGACTTCTGCGCCGTCCTCACAGAACGGCCAGTGGAAGATCCAGATGACCTGCGATCGCCGGACGACATGGCTGAGGCCGTCGGTGATGCCGGTGGCGGTTGGGATGAGATTGCGGTGTTTGTCGGTGTTCTCCAGTTTGTTGATGATCCCAAGGGGATGGGTCGCCCACGCATCACCGGCGGCGAACGGCTGCAACTCCATGATGACTGCGACCGCCTCTTCGGACGCTCCATCGACGGCTTGTTTGAAACCCGCCCGAGCTTTCTGGCGCTCCGGCATGAGAGTGCCGTCGCTCAGGGTTTCCCACGGGTCCTCATAGCAGACCGGGAAGGAAGCATCTCGCCTACCTGTAATGGCGACTGCGAGGTGGTCGAACAGGGTCCGAGCGTTGTGGACCACGTCACCGGCAACGACGGCGATTCGCGGCTGCGGCTTCTCAGTCATCTTCAGTTTGTAGAGCCACATCTTCGGCTCCTTCTTTGGTGGGGAAACCCGCACCGCCGTGTATGGGTGAGTACCTG
>CATPAP010000226.1 GCA_955651875.1 Candidatus Dormiibacterota bacterium | reverse complement strand
GCTCGCCTGCTCGGCGGCGTCACGAGCAGCGCGCAGCTCCTCGGCGACGCGCTTCTCATGGCCGATGTCGCGGTTGATCTCGACAACGGAGATCGGCTTGCCGTCGGCGTCACGCTGCACCGCCCAACGGGCGCTGATGGGCAGGACGCGGCCGTCCTTGGTCCGCTGTTGGAGCTCGCCCTCCCAGTGGTCGTGCTCACGGAGCGCAGCCACGATGGAGTCCAGCGGCACGGGATACTCGGACTGCAGGAGCGGCTGCGGGTCCTTGCCGAGCGCCTCGGCGGAGCTGTAGCCGTAGAGCGCGGAGGCTGCCTTGTTCCAGTACTGGATGGCGCGCGAAGCGAAGTCCCAGCTGAAGATTGCGTCGTAGGCAAGGTCAAGAAGCTCGGCGTTGCGCCGGACGCCGGCGACGAGGTGGACCCGGTCGAGTGCGACCGTGATCGACACCGCGTACTGGGAGAGGCGTGCCAGCTCCTCATCACCGAAGAGCGGCGTGAACGGCCCGGCGAGCACGGCGAGAAAGCCCTCACCGGCCTGCGAATGCAGCGGGACGACGGCGGTGGGGCCCAGCGCGCTCGTGAACGACAGGCCCACGGCATTGCGCGTCGCCTCGAGCTCGTGATGCAGCTCATCGCCTTCTGCGGGGCTCATGCCGATCACCGCGACCACCCGCCCGTCGAGCGCGATCAGCGCGGCGCCTCCGCCGAGCAGGCGCGCGGCCCATTCCAAGGCGCGGCTGGCCAGCGTGGCCACGTCGGGCGAGTAGAGCAACAGGTTGTTCATCGCTTCGCGGAGCTGGAGCTCCTCGCTCTCGCGCCAGATGCGGCGCAGCCAGCCCGGTGGGGACAGCGACACCGCCAGCCAGGGCATGCTGATCAGCACCACGGCCTCGACGGCAAGCTGCACGGTTGTGTCCGACGTGGCCAACGTCGCGTACACCGTCCCGAGGACGGCGATGATGATCCCGGTGAAACCGGCGTTCAGCGCGCGCAGCCGCGCGCGCTGAACACGCGGCAGGCTGCCGGATACCTGCCACAGCTGCGTGATCGAAGACCCCACCACCACACACCAGGTCAGCAGCAGCAGGATGTCGATGAATAGGGTCGACCCACTCGCCTGCGTCGTGGAACCATTGAGGTTGACCGCGATGCACGCGGCCGCCACGACCAGCACCGTCGCAGAGCAGGCGCGCAGCCAACCCGCAGCGATGGGGATGAGGCTGTGCCGGAAGAGGACGAACGCGTACGCGGACGCCATGAAGAGGGCGATGCTCACCGCCGTCACCGCCACCTGGGCGGTTCCCGAGGCCGCGGTGATCTGCCCCAGGATCCCCAGGATGCCGAGGATCCCGACGGCCAGAGCAAGGTATTGCCGGCTGCGGTCGCGATGCCGCACCCAGTCCACGAAGGTGAGCGTGCCGAGCACGATCAGCGCCACGGCCACCGCCCACTGCAGTGCCGCCAGTGCCTGGGTCATCGGATTCGAGTATGACGAGAGGTCCCCGAAGTGACCGAGGTCTGTTGCCGTTCCTTTACGCCGTCCGGCAGCCTGCTCCGTCCGCTCCGGGCCGGCGCGGCGACAATCCGCACGTGCCCCATTACTTCGACCGTGAACCGCTGGCCCCGTCCCGGCCGCGGCAGGTGTCGCTGAGGCTTCCAGACGTGGTGGCGCAGCTGGAGAGTGACGCCGGCGTGTTCGGTCACGGCGCCGTCGACAGGGGCACGCGGTTCCTCCTCCGACGCGCGCCCATGCCGCCTGGGTCGGGCGACATCCTCGACCTCGGCAGCGGCTACGGTCCGATCGCCGTTGCGCTTGCGCTCCGCGCGCCCGGGGCGCGTGTGTGGGCGGTGGACGTCAACCGGCGCGCTCTCGAGCTCAGCGCGCGCAACGCCGCCGCCGCAGGCGTCACCAACATGGTCGCCATCGCCCCCGAGGAGGTCCCGCCGGAGCTGCGGTTTGCCGCCATCTATTCCAACCCGCCGGTGCGGATCGGCCTGGCCAAGCTGCACCCGCTGCTGACCGGCTGGCTCGACCGTCTGATCGCCGACGCGCAGGCGCACCTGGTGGTGCACCGCCACCTCGGCTCGGACTCGCTGGCGCGATGGCTCTACGGCGAGGGTTTCCCCGTCGAACGTGTCGGATCACACGACGGCTACCGCGTCCTGCGCGTGCAGCCGCGACAAGCCGTGAAGGATGATCGCTGAATGGTCATCCCCGCGCTCAACGCCGCACTGGGCGTGATCCGCATCGACATCGACCCGGTCATCCACATCGGCAGCCTGTCCGTGCACTGGTACGGGGTGATGTACGCGGTGGCGTTTCTCATCGCATTCCGCTTCGGCGTTCTCCCCCACGTCCAGCCGCGCGGCATCGACCGAGGATTGGCTGAGCGCATGCTGGTGTGGACGATCATCTTCGGGCTGCTCGGCGCGCGGCTGTTCTACGTGGTCCAGCAGCCCAACCTCGGCGACTACCTGCGCGACCCGATCCGCATCGTCGCGGTGTGGGAGGGGGGCATGGCCTTCTTCGGCGCCATCATCGCCGGTCTGGCGACGGCCGCAGTGCTAGCCTGGCGCAATCACATCTCGATGTGGCTCGCGTGGGACGCGGCGGTGATCTTTGCGGTGGTCGGCCAGCCCATCGGACGCATCGGCAACGTCATCAACGGCGACATCCTCGGACCACAGAGCAACCTGCCGTGGGCGACGGAATACGTCAACCCGCACGCGGTGCTGCAGTCGTGCTGTCACCTCGATATCGCCTATCAGCCTTCCGGCGCGTACGAGGCGCTCGGCACCGTTGTCATCGGTGTCATCCTCTTCGCGCTGCGCGCACGGGGCGTCCGCAACGGCGCGCTCGCCGTCGCCTATGTACCCCTGTACGCGATCAGCCAGCTGGTCGTCTTCCAGCTCAGGAGCAGCGAGCCCGTGCTTGCATTCGGTCTCCACCAGGCACAGTTGACCGCCATCGTTATGCTCGTGGTCGTGAGTCCCGCCGTGTACCTGGTCTGGCGCCACGGCTTCGACACCACCAAGACGACGCCTGAAGCGCAGCTGGCGGCGAGCACGCCTGCCGCAGAACGGAGGAACTGATCGGCGTGGACCTGAGCTCGCTGGCGTGGCTCGTCAACACCGTCTTCAGCATCCTCGAGCTGCTGATCTTCGCGCGGGTGATGCTCTCGTGGTTCCCGGTCAGCCCCTGGAACCCCGTCGCGCGCTGGCTGCGGCGGATCGTCGACCCCATACTGCTGCCGTTCCGGCGCGTGCTGCCGAGCTTCAGTGGCATCGACTTCTCCCCCCTGCTCGCGCTGGTGACGCTCTACGTCCTCCAGCAGGTGGTGGTCACGCTCCTCACCGCGGGCACGGTGTCACCGGGGTATGCGGTGCTCAGCCTGGTGCGACAGGTGGCGCTCGGCATCGTCATCTTCTTCTGCATCGTCCTGTTCATTCGCCTGCTCTTCTCGCTTTTCCACGCTGATCCGTGGCACCCCATCGTGCTGATGATCCGGCGCTTCACGGACCCGCTGGTGCGGCCGTTCGCCGCGGTGGTGCCGCGGAGCGCCGCAGTGGATGGAGGAGCGGCGGTGGCCTTCCTCATCTTCCTGGCGCTCTACTTCGTCGGACGCGCGCTCTTCAACGCCGCCGGCGTGTACTGACCGCGACCGCTCAGCCGCGCCGTCCCACGCCCCACGGCTCGCGTTCGAGCGCGCGTTCTCGTCGTGTCTCGACGCGGTACGCGCCTGGGCCGAGCAGTGCCTCGACGGTGCGCTCCAACCCGGGCCCCGGCTCCACCGCGAAACCGTCGTCGAGCGCGACGTCGTCGATCGACTCCGCGCTCTCGACGTGGACGAACACCCGGGCGTCCCCGCGGTGCTCGGCGATGGCCTGGTGCAGCGGTCCGACGAGGTGATGGTGGTGGGGCGCGAGCCGGAAGTGGACCGTGGTGTTGGCGCGCCACGCCACCAGCCGAGCGTCGTCGATCGCGAAGATGGCGTCGGCGCGGATCTTGGCCGGCTCGGCATCGCGCTCGTCATCGTCAACAGCTCCACCGGCTGCGGCGGCGCCATTCGCCCCGGAGCGGCCCACCTCCACCTTGCCGCGGATGATCACGACCGCGTCCGGTCGGAGCAACTCGGCAACCTCCTCGAAGACGCGGTTGAAGACGACGACCTCGCACGCGCCGGTCAGGTCCTCGATCTGCAGGAAAGCCATGCGCTGACCGGTGGTGCTCTTGCGCGGCACGAAGGCGCGCACGTCGCGGATGCAGCCGCCCACCTGCACCACCAGGCCGTCGAGGTGGGGGCCGAGCTCGTTGATCGAGGTGTCGACGCGCTCCTGCAGCGTGGCGGCGATGCGCCGCAGGGGGTGGTCGCTGAGGTACATGCCGAGCAGGTCCCGCTCCCACGCCAGCCACGATTCGTCGCCGCGGCCGGGATCGGAGGGCGCGTCCGCGGCCGCAAGGTGTGGGACCAGCGTGCCAATGATGTCGACCTCGTCGCCGAAGAGCGAGGCCTGGCCGACGTCACGCTCCCGCTTGACCGCGGCGGCGTGGTCCATGGCTCCGTCGAGCTGCCGCAGCAGCGCGTGCCGGTCGCCCAGGGGGTCGAGCGCGCCGCACTGGATGAGCGACTCGAGCACGCGGTGGTTGAGGTCGCGGCTCTCGGCGCGCAGGCAGAGGTCGAGCAGGCTGGTGAACGGACCGCCCTCGTCCCGGGCGGCGATCAGCGCCTCGGTGACGCTCTCGCCGACGTTCTTGACGTGCTGCAGACCGAAGAGGATCTCGCGAGTGTCCACGTCCCCGACGCTGAAGCCGGCCGCGCTGCGGTTGATGTCGGGTTTGTGGACGACGAGTCCGTGCGCGTGCGCGTCGAGGATGGTCTGCTTGAGCTTGTCGAAGTCGCCGCCGCGACTGTTGAGCAGCGCCGCAATGTACTCGAGCGGATGATTGGCCTTGAGGTACGCGGTCTGATACGAGATCAGGCCATACGCCATCGCGTGTGCCTTGTTGAAACCGTAACCCGCGAAATGGGCCATGAGGTTGAAGAGCTCGATGGCGGGTTCCTCATCAACCCCATTGGCG
>CATPAP010000225.1 GCA_955651875.1 Candidatus Dormiibacterota bacterium | reverse complement strand
CGGATCGGTCGCAGTGCTCTGATGCGGCGACCGGCGTGCGTGCTCGCCGGATAGGACGTCGACTCGTCGCGATTGATGGCGGTGGCTGCCCCGTCTCATGCGTTCGCGTGAGAAGAAATACTGCAGACGCTGGTCGTCGACGGGCAGTCCTAGCCGTCACGGTTCCACAGTGAACAGCGTGCGGTTGCTCGTGGTCGGCCGTCACCCACTGTTCGGGGGGGCCCTAGCCGCGCGGTTGGGGAGTGAGCGAGGGCTGGCGGTGGTGGCCACCGCCAACCCTCAGCAGGCACTCCTTGCGGCACAGGCGTTGCGCCCCGACGTGGTCGTCCTCGACGTGGTCGAGGGCGGGGCGATCGCGTTCGAGTTGACCCGCAGCCTGCGAGGCGCGGTTCCTGAGATGCATGTGATCGTGGTGGGCGAGGAGGACGACCGACGCAGCGTCTGTGCATCGGTCAGCGGCGGCGCGAGTGCCTACGTCACGCGCGAGCAGAGCATCCTCTCCTTGGTCGAGGTGATCAAGGGTGTGATGTGTGGCGAAACCCACATTCCGCCTCTGCTGCTGACGGCAGTCATCTTGCGTCTTCGGGAGCGCGGATCCGAGCGTGGCGCGCACCAGCGCAGGCTGGACGGCCTGACCTCGCGTGAGCGCATGGTCCTCGAGCTCATGGTGGCCGGCATGGACCGCGAGGGGATCGGTCGGAAGCTGGGGCTGAGCCTCAACACGGTGCGCACGCACGCGCAGAACTGCTACGCAAAGCTCGGGGTGCACTCGAGCCTGGAAGCAGTCCACGTCGCTCACGGTGCCGGCATGAGGCCGACCACGCTCACCGCCGTCAGCGGCAGTCGATCGAGCGCCTCTACGTCGATGGGGTGACGTCGGCTCGTCTTTCCTGAGGATGTAAGCCGTCTGGCCCACCCGCACAGTGTTGACAACGCACAGGGGACGGGCCGGCAACCGCTGAGCCCGGCGCAGAGGGGCAGACACAGATGGAGCTACGCGACGCCGCACAACGTATTTTCCGTGTCCACCGGTGGCTGATCTGTGCGATGGTGACCCTCGGTCTCGTCGTCGCGACTGCCGCCCACGTGACCCTCGAAAGCCGCACATACTCGGCGTCCGCGAGGCTCAGCCTTGGCGGTTCGGCACCGCAGTCGACCGCGGAGGCGGCGGCGCTGGCAGGAACCGTCCAGGGTATCGTCACCAGCCCGGACCGCATCAGCGCTGCGCTGGCGGCCGCGCAGCTCAACCGCGATCCTGTGCGTTTCGCCGCCAAGGCGGTCGATACCCAACCGTTCAGCGCCTCGGGCATTCTCAAGCTGACGGTCACGGACATCGACCCCGTCGGGGCCGCGGCTGTCGCCAACTCGCTGGCTGCCGATGCGGTCACGACACTCAACAAGCAGGGCCGGACGGCGATGTCCGCATTGCAGGCTCAGCTGCAGACCGAGATCGATCAGCTGACTGCGCATATGAAAGCGCTGGACAGCCAGCTGGCATCGTCCAACCTGCCACAGGCTCAGCAGACAACGCTGCTCGCCCAGCGCAGCGACACCTCGCAGCGGCTGGCAACA
Organism: Candidatus Dormiibacterota bacterium; assembly: GCA_955651875.1. GTDB lineage: Bacteria > Chloroflexota > Dormibacteria > Aeolococcales > Aeolococcaceae > Aeolococcus. The sequence continues at coordinate 2,295 of CATPAP010000225.1, read as the reverse complement.
CTCGTCGGCAAGCAGGCGGACATCCAGCTGCAAGCCGCGCAGCAGCCCCAGGCGGCTGTGGTCGACGCTGCCACAGCCCCAGATCGTCCCGACCCATCGCGGCTTCCGTTCGACCTGATCCTCGGCCTGATCGCCGGCCTGGTTGCCGGACTTGGCGGCGCCGCGCTGCATGAGACGCTCAAGCCAACAGCGGTGGGACGAACCGCGATCGAGCGCGCCCTCACGACCTCCGTGCTGGGAACCGTGTGCCGCGACCTTGTGTTCGACCGTTCCGAGCTCCTGGTGCTCAGCGATCGGGTGCGTCGCGCCGCGCGCGATGCGGGCGTTTCCGACGTGCGGCTGTGGTCGCCCGGCGGTGCCTCCGGCCTTGACCTGCTTGCCCGAGGACTCCGGATCACACGCCGTCCGGACGGTGCGCCCAGGAGCGAACTCCAACGCCCGGGGTCCTTCACGGTGGCGGTGCTCGACCCGACGCTCTCGCCGGAGCCTCGGCAGGGTGTTCTCGCGGTGGTTGGACGCATCACCTCGCTGAGCGACCTTGAAGCCGTCGCGGACCTCTGCCTGGACGACGGCTGGCCGCTGGTCGGAGCCATTCTTCGGGACAGTCGCCGCTGGCGCTTGACGCCTCATGTCGCGCCTGCCCGCGCCACGCAGCGCACGACCTCCGCAGTGGTGTCGTCATGAGCAGCGCGCTGCTCGCCACCTCGCCGGCGGAGGAACCGGTGCCGTTCTGCCGGGTGACGATCACGCCGGAAGCGAGGGCAGCGGCGGACCGTGCCCTTGCCGGAGGGTGGGTGACCACCGGCCCCGAGGTTCGTGAGTTCGAGCGGGAATTTGCGGCCGCCGTCGGCTCCGCGCACGCGGTGGCCGTGTCGTCGTGCACGGCGGCGCTCGAGCTGTCACTCCGTGCCCTCGAGCTTGCGCCGGGCGCGCGGGTGCTGACGCCGGCGATGACGTTCGCCGGTGCCGTCCACGCCATCATCCACGCCGGCCTTGTTCCCGTGCTGGTTGACGTCGATCCGGACAGCCTCATGCCCCGCCCTGACCACGTGGCCAGCGCCGCGTCACGCTGCGGTGGATCGCAGGCGATGGTGGTGGTTCATTTCGGTGGCGCACCGGCAGCGGTCGAAGTGCTTGCTGAGGCGGCTCGACTCCCGCTCGGACGAGTTGTCGAGGACGCTGCGCACGCGCTGTGGACACGGGTGGGCGGCCGCGCGGTGGGCAGCATCTCGGCCGCCACCTGCTTCAGCTTCTATGCAACCAAGAACCTGCCCATCGGTGAGGGCGGGATGGTCACGACCGATGACCCGCAGCTCGCCAACACCGTTCACCGCAGCCGTCTCCACGGGATGAGCGCGGACGCCTGGCGCCGATACCTGCCCGGCGGTTCGTGGCGTTACGACGTCGATGTCGCCGGGCTCAAGGCCAACATGACCGATGTCAGCGCCGCCATCGGGCGAGCGCAGCTTCGCCACCTCGCGCGATGGCAGGACCGTCGCGCGGAGATCGCGTGCCGCTATTCGCGACTGCTGTCCCAGATCCCGGGGATCCGGCTGCCACAGGTGGGCGGCGATGGGCGGCACGCGTGGCATCTCTACGTGATTCAGACCACGCCGGAGCTCGGGGTGAGCCGCGATGAGCTGGCGGCGGACCTCGCGGCCGCCGGGGTTGACACGTCAGTGCACTTCATCCCGGTGCACCAACTGAGCTACTTCCGCGAGGCGCTCGGCGATCACCACGGACTGCTGCCTGGCACCGACAGCGCGGCTCGGCGCGTGCTGTCGTTGCCGATGTACCCGGCGATGACCGACGCACAGGTCGACCGCGTGTGCGACGCGGTGGCCGATGTTGCGGAGGCCGGCGTCGCCCGGCGCAGGGTCGCCCGCGGTGCCGTCAGTGCTTGAGCTCACCGGCCGCCGGCCGCCGGACACGCGCATCCCCGCACGAACGCCGCTGCGCGGCCTCCTGATCGGCGCGGGCCAGGCGGGTCGCACCATGGCGCAGAGCCTTCGGCGCGCACCTGACTACGGAATCGTGCCGATCGGGTTCGTCGACGATGATCAGGCAAAGCGGCACGTTGCCGGGCTCCCGGTGCTCGGCCGGATCTCCGACCTCGCGAAGGTGGCCACGGAGCACCGCGCCGACGCCGCCCTTGTCACCATCCCTTCGCTGCCACACCGACGCATCAACGAGATCGCCACCATGGCGTTGTCAGTCGGCCTGACCGTGCGCTACCTGTCCTCGTTCGTCAGCACGCTCGAGCGCGATGCGCGCCTCACTGACCTGCGGAGCGTG
>CATPAP010000224.1 GCA_955651875.1 Candidatus Dormiibacterota bacterium | reverse complement strand
GCTGCTCCACCGCGCGGCCGATCGATCCATAGCCAAGGATCAGCACAGTGGCGCCTTCCAGATCAGCGCCACCGCTCGCCCACTGCCAGGTCGCCTCGCGTTGAGACAGCACGTACGCCGGCAGATGACGGCGCATCGCAAGGGTGGCCATCACGACCCATTCGGAGACGGATGCGTCGTGCACACCTGACCCATCGCAGAGGATAACGCCCGACGGTATGTGCTCGACCAGCGTGTCCACACCCGCACTGAGCGTCTGCACCAAGCGCAGATCGCGAAGCTGCGGCAGGATCTCGATGGTGCGCTTCGGGTTGAAGCCGGAGATGAGGATGTCTGCGTGCTGCGGCCGATCGCTGATGGCGCCGGTCGCCGGCACCTCGCGGACATCGACTCCAGCCGGAAGAAGGGCGCGATGCTCGGGCGGCGTCGTCGCCGGAATCCAAACGGTCGCAGCGGGCACCGGCAGAGCCTAACCGTGCCAAGCGGCTCGCGCTCAGACGGGAAAGGTGTGGCTCTCGCCAGCCTTGATCTCGTGGACCATCTCCCCCACCCCCACCTTGACGGACGGATTGGAGCCTTACGCCTCAGGCTCCCGACTCGGCCCTCCGCTGTCGGCCCCGTAGGGGCGGCGCGTCGAGCGCGCAATGCACCTCGTTCCGTGCCGGCACGGACGTCGCGTCGCCCGCCCCGGCAGGTTTTCGAATCGTGAAAGCAGCCAGCACACCGCCGAGGGCGCAGATCAGCCCGGCGCCGAGCATCGCCCCGCGGAAACCAACGGAGAACACGTCAGGATGCAGGTAACTCGCGCCGGTGATGCCGGCAGCGGCAGGCAGGATCGCCACTGCCAGAAGACCAGCAGCCCGAGCCACGTCGTTGTTGACCGCGGATGCAACGCCTGATCTCTCGGCCGGCGCAGCCGCGAGCACGGTTGCGGTCAGGGGTGCCACCGTGCTCGCCAGGCCGAGGCCCAACACGACGACCGCCGGCAGCACCTCACCGAGGTAGCCGCCGGAAGCGTCGATTCGGACAAACATGACCAAACCGGCGGCCACAATGAGGGGACCTGCGCTCATCTGCAGCCTGGGACCGATGCGACTGGCAAGGGCGCCGGATCGCGCTGACAGCGCCAGCATGATCGCGGTAAGAGGAAGCAAGGCCGCGCCCGATTCGAGCGGCGTGTAATGAGCAACCTGCTGCAGCTCGATGGGGAGCAGAAAGAGCGCGCCGCCGAGACCGGCGTAGACAACCAGGGTGACGATGTTGGCTGCGCTGAACTGTCTCGACCGGAAGACGGCCAGTGGGAGCATCGGATGCTGCACGCGCGTCTCAGCGATGAGAAACAATCCCAAGGCCAGCGCACCGATGGCGATCGTCACCACGATGACAGGCGATCGCCAACCCAAGTCCGGGCCTTCGATCAGCCCGTAGCAGAGACCCGCCAGCCCGATGGCGGCGAATGCGGCGCCCACCACATCAATGCGGCCACTGGCGGCCGGGTCGCGCGACTCGGGTACGTGGCGCATCGAGATTGCCACGACAGCCAGCGTCAGTGGAAGGTTCAGAAAGAAGATAAGTCGCCAGGAGACCGCCCCGATCAGGTAGCCGCCCACGAACGGTCCCACCGCCGTCGCGACACCACCGAGCCCCGCCCACGCGCCGATCGCCTTTGATCGATCGTCCGCGACGAATGACGCTTCGAGGATGGCGAGGCTGCCGGGGACGAGCAGCGCTCCTCCGACGCCTTGCAGCGCCCGCGCCGCGATCAGGGCGATGGTGTTGGGAGCGAGTCCGCAGAGAAGAGAGGCTGTCGCGAACCAGATCACGCCGACCACGAAGACCTTGCGCCGGCCGTAGCGGTCGCCCAATGCTCCGCCGAGCAGCAGCAGGGCCGCCAAGGTGAGCAGGTAGCTTGTGACCACCCATTGCAGGCCCGCCACGTCGGCCCTGAATTCGCGACCAATGGTGGGCAGCGCAATGCCCACCACGGTAGCGTCGAGAGCCGCCACCCCGGATCCCAGGACCGTCGCGGCGATCACCCAATAGCCGACGGAGCTGCCATAGCGCAGCTCCGGAGCTGAGGGGACTCCTCGGCGGAGAATGTCACCAGACTGCGCCTGCACCGCGGTCGTCGCATCGGGCGTCATTGGTTCAGTCATATGGCCCCGTGTGCCCACGTCGTCTTGATCATGCCGCCATCGATGACGTAGTTTGCGCGCGTGACGTTGGCGGTGCGCTCAAAGGCGAGCAGCGTGGGCGAAGGAGGCTTCTCCCGTCGGATGGCTGTCGACCCTGCTCACCGCGTGGCCGACGCTCGGATCCCCCGCGGCCAATTCGAGTGACGCGGTCGTGAGCGCCACCGACGGCGTCGAGATCGGTCTCGGCGCCATGCTCGTCGTGGTGACGTTGTACGACGTGTTCCAGTCGGTGGTCATGCCACGCCCCGCAGTTGGGCGTGTGCGGCTCAGCGTCACCCTCGTCCGCGCCGCATGGCCCGCCTGGCGAAAGGTCGCGGAGCGGCCCCACAAGCTGCAGACGCGTGAAGCGGCGCTCGCGGCTTTCGGGCCGATGATGGTGGTGGCGCTGCTCGTCCTCTGGGCGTTCTTCCTCAGCCTCGGCTACGCGCTCATCTTCAGTGGACTCCACGACGGTCTGCAGCCGCAGCCCGACTCGTTCGGCACGACACTCTATTTCTCGACGGGCAGGATGCTCGCGTTTCCGGTGGCCGGCATCGAGGCCACGGGGGTCGCGGCGCGAACCCTCACAAGCATCGAGGCGGCGAGCGGCTTCGGCCTTTTCGCCCTGGTCATCAGCCTCCTGTTCTCGCTCTTCAGCTCCTTCCAGCGACGTGAAACAGCGGTCGGGCGCTCGATGCCCTCGCCGGTGCGCCACCATCGGGTGTGCAGCTGCTGGAAAGCTGCGCCAAGGACGACATGGCCGAGCAGGTCGTCGCAACCTTCGATGAATGGCGGATGTGGACCGTGGATGTGCTCGAGAGCCACCTTTCGTATCCGCTGCTTTTCTACTTCCGTTCCAGTCACGACAACGAGGCGTGGGCCAACTCCTTTGGTGC
>CATPAP010000223.1 GCA_955651875.1 Candidatus Dormiibacterota bacterium | reverse complement strand
TCTTGAACATCACGAGCGATTGGGTGACGCGCTGGTAGCTGCCGACGCGGTCGCGCACCGCGTCGGCAAACGCCTGCGCGGGCGGCTTCTCCGCGAACTTGGCGATGTCGTACGGCCAGTCGGTCTCGGAGCAGACGCCGAGCGAGGCGATGACCTTGATGCCGTCGCGGATCTGGGCGCCGCTGTCGGTGGCGACCGTGCCCTCGAGCGCGCGCTCGTTGTAGTAGATGAAAAGGCGCGACGGCGTCCAGATGGGGGCGATGCCCGAGCGGATCTCGTCGAACTGCACCGCGCCGGCGATGGCGTTGGCGGTGCAGGAACCGAGCTGGCCCTGGTCGTAGACGGGCGGACACTGGGGGCGGAGATCGACGGCGGCGGGGAGCTGGGCGGAGGCGAGCGGAGGCGCCAACCAGTAGCGGTCGCGATGATCGGGAAGGTCGCGGACCCAGCCGTACCGGGCGATCCTCATCAGTCAGGATTCTGCGCCGTCGGCGTCCTGTCTTGGGCCTGTCGTGCGAGGTGCTACCCTCGTGGCAGTCGCACGCAATTGATGCTCTGACGAGGTTCCTCCATGCCCACGGGGACACGCACCCGTCGCCCGACCCGCACCGCCGCGAAGCCGTCTGCGAAGTCCGCACGCCGCAGCCCCGCGGCCCGGCCGTCGCCTCGCCGCGCGCACAAATGGGTGTACCTCTTCGAGGAGGGCGACGCGTCGATGCGCGACCTGCTCGGGGGCAAGGGCGCGGGTGTCGCCGAGATGACGCGTGCCGGGCTGCCCGTGCCGCCCGGGTTCACCATCACGACAGGGGCCTGCAACGCGTTCTATGAGAGCGGGCAGACATTTCCGGACGGCATGTGGGCGCAGGTGCGGCGCGCGCTCAAGGAAACGGAGCGCAAGACGGGCAAGACGTTCGGCGACGCGCGCAACCCGCTGCTGGTCAGCGTGCGCAGCGGCGCCAAGTTCTCGATGCCGGGGATGATGGACACCGTCCTCAACCTCGGGCTCAACGCACAGACGCTGCAGGGGCTGGCGAAGCTCACCGGCGACGAGCGCTTCGCCAAGGATGCGTACCGCCGCTTCATCCAGCTGTTCAGCAAGATCGTGCTCGGCATCGACGGCGACCTCTTCGAGCACGAGCTCGACGCCGTCAAGGTCAAGACCAAGGCGCGCACCGACGCCGACCTGCGGCCCAAAGCTCTCGACGAGGTCATCGAGCGCTACCGCAAGCTGGTTCGCAAGCACGCGCACATCGAGTTTCCCGAGGATCCCATCGAGCAGCTGCGCGCCGCCATCGGCGCGGTGTTCTCCTCCTGGAACAACAAGCGCGCCATCGACTACCGCAACTTCAACAAGATCCCGCACTCGCTGGGTACCGCGGTCAACGTGCAGTCGATGGTGTTCGGCAACATGGGCGACGACTCGGGCACCGGCGTCGCGTTCACGCGCGATCCGTCCACCGGCGAGCACGTGCTGTACGGCGAGTACCTCACCAACGCGCAGGGCGAGGACGTGGTCGCGGGCATCCGCACGCCGAAGCCGATCAGCGCCATGGCCAAGGACCTGCCCAAGGCGTACGCGCAGTTCGTGCGCATCGCCAAGCGGCTGGAGAAGCACTATCGCGACGTGCAGGACATGGAGTTCACCATCGAGCGCGGGCGGCTGTACATGTTGCAGACGCGCAGCGGCAAGCGCACCGCGCAGGCGGCGGTGAAGATCGCCGTCGACATGGTGCGCGAGCGGCTCATCAACAAGCAGGAGGCGGTGCTGCGCGTCGAGCCGGCTCACGTCGATCAGCTGCTGCACACCCGCCTCGACCCCACGGCGAAGGTGGAGGTGCTTGCCACCGGCCTCGCCGCCTCCCCGGGCGCCGCCTACGGCAAGGCGGTGTTCGACGCCGATCGCGCCGAGGCGCTCGCCGCCAAGGGCGAGAAGGTGATCCTGGTGCGCATCGAGACCAACCCTGACGACGTGCACGGGATGATCGCTGCACAGGGCGTGCTCACCGCGCGCGGGGGCCGCACCTCGCATGCGGCTGTGGTCGCGCGTGGCATGGGCAAGCCGTGCGTCGCCGGCGCCGAGTCCGTGCGCGTGGACCTCACCACCAGGCAGTTCACCGCGGGAGGAAAGACCGTCAACGAGGGCGAGTACTTCACCATCGACGGCAGCACCGGCCGGGTGATCGCCGGCCAGGTGGCCATGATCGACCCCGAGATCTCGGGAGAGCTCAAGGAGCTGCTGCGCTGGGCCGACGGCTTCCGCCGCCTCGAGGTGTGGGCCAACGGCGACTACCCGCACGACGCGGTGCTGGCGCGCGAGTTCGGCGCGCAGGGCATCGGGTTGTGCCGCACCGAGCACATGTTCATGGAGCAGTCGCGGCTGCCCACAGTTCAGAAGATGATCCTCGCGGAGACGGAGAAGGAGCGCCGCGTCGAGCTGGCCAAGCTGCTGCCGTTCCAGCGCGACGACTTCTACGGCATCCTCAAGGCAATGAAGGGGCTGCCGGTGGTGATCCGGCTCATCGACCCCCCGCTGCACGAGTTTCTGCCGTCGCTCGAGGTCCTGCTCGTCGAGGTGACCACCGCGCAGGCCAAGGGCGAGCCGGAGAAGAAATGGAAGCGCACCGCCGAGTTGCTCGAGGCGGTGCAACGGCTGCACGAGCAGAACCCCATGCTGGGCCTGCGCGGATGCCGGCTGGGGCTGATGTTCCCCGAGATCATCGAGATGCAGGTGCGCGCCATCC
>CATPAP010000222.1 GCA_955651875.1 Candidatus Dormiibacterota bacterium | reverse complement strand
GCGGAGCATCGCCGCGTACACGGCCTTGCGCTCGTCCTCGGGAAACGGCTCGTCGTCCAGGGGGGCTGTCTGCAGCTTGGCCACCCCAGGATCACGGACGCGGCCCAGCCACACGGCGGCGGCATCCAGCGACGTCTCCGGAAGCTCGTCAACGAGGCGGTGTAGGTCAGTGCGAGTCATAACGTCGCCAAGCGTATCACCCGCGATTTCACTCGTCCCACTCCACACTCCGTCGACGCATGTTGGTCAGATGTGTTCCGCCCAAATGGCTTGTGTCGCAACCGGCAACGTTTGCTCTGTAATGGCGGCCTCCGCGACAACATGTCCCAGTTGTCGGGGTTGTCCTCGCGAGACACTCTCGCCATAGTCGCACACCAACTCCGCTGCCTGGTCGCTGAGCACTGCCAGGGCCGATCGGAGAGCGCGGGCGCGGGCTCGTGACCGCCAGGCTTGGACCATCTCGCGTACCAGCGCGCGCTTCTGCATCCGCCGGCGGCGCAGGTACGCCCATCGCGCGGCGTCCGTGTCGCCCAGCTGCTGGAAGTTGCGCTCGAGCGCGAGGTAGCCGCGCACCGCGCTGGCGGGGTTCTTCGCGCGCTCATCACCGATTGCCCGGCCGAGCTGTTCGCGTTGGAGGCGGGTCCGGTCGAGGATCGCTCCGGCCCAGTGCACGCCGCTCACATCACAACTCTCCAGGACCACCCCTTCCAAGCGGGCATCATGGAGCGACGCCCCCCGGAAATCGGCACCGTGAAACTGGGTGTCGCGGAGATCAGCACCGTCGAGCTTAGCCCCAGAGAATTGCGACTGCGAAGCTTTCGCGCGACGGATGAGTGCACTGCTGAGGTCCGCGTCAGTGAAGACGGCGTCCTGGAGCTGGGCGTCGGTGAGGTCTGCCCCGGCCAGGGATGCACCGGTGAGGTCGGCGCCCCACAGGTCTGCGCCGGTCATCGCGACGTTGTCGAGGACGGCGTTTCGAAGGCGTGCATGCCGGAGTCGAGCCCCCTGCAGGTTCGCGTCCTCGAGGAGAGCCGACGAGAGGTCGGCGCCGGAGAGGTTGGCGTTGGACAGGTCGGACCCCAGCAGGTCGACGCCGACGTAGTCATGGCCTTCCATGTCCTGCCCGGCAAGCTGAGCTCCCCGCAGCGAACGAGCCGGCCGAGGGGCGCTGGCCGAGTCTGGCTCAGGACTCACGCGAGGACTCGTCGCTGCTCATATCCTCGATCATAGGGGCGGTATCCGCGGGAGAACGGCGCGGTGCGTGGGATGGGCAAGCATCGGCCTGACAGTGATGGCCGGTGGCAGGGCATTCGCCGAACGTTGACAAAGGAAGCATTACGGTCCTGATGGCGCAGCACGAGCGACCGACGCCACGTTCAGTGATGCACCGCCGCCGCTCGGTGGGCATCGTCGGGGCGAGCGGCTTCCTGGGTCGACGATTGACTGCCGAGTGGGTGTTGTCGGGAGCCGACGTCCGATGCCTTGTCCGGTCGCATGTGCGCGGGGTGGCCAGCGGTGCGACCTCGGTGATCTGCGACCTAGAAGGTCGGCGCTCCGTGGTCGACGCACTGCGCGGCCTCGACGTGGCCTACTACCTCGTCCACGCCATGGCCGATGGAGGAGGTTTCGCCGCCCGTGATCGTCGGTACGCACGCCGTTTTGCTCGCGCCGCGCGGACCGCTGGGGTTCGTCGGGTCGTGTACGTCGGCGGGTTGGCGCCGTCGGATGGGCAACTGTCCGCTCACCTCGCCAGCCGAACGGAAGTCGGCATGCTGCTCATGCGTGGCTGTGACGCCCTGGTGGTACGGGCCGGGGTCATCGTGGGCAGCGGCAGCGCATCCTGGATCCTGCTGCGGGATGCCGCTCGCTTCCCTCTGGCGTTGACGCCGTCGTGGGCTGAGACTCGGTGCCAACCGACTGGCGTCGATGACCTCGTCCTCGCACTCCGGCGCGCTGCAGACCTCGATGGGGGCCGGGTCGTGGATGTCGGCGGCCGAGAGGTGCTCACCTATCGGTCGATGGTCGACCGCATAGCGCAGCTGCTGGGCAGCCGTCGGCTTGTGCTGCCGGCACCTTTTCTTCCAACCAAGCTGGCAGGGCTGGCGGCATCCCTGATCACCGATGTTCCGCTGCCGCTGGTGCGTGCACTGGTCGACAGCCTGCCGTGTGAGTCGGTCTGCGACGGTGTGACGTTGTACGAGGAAGTCGGCGTCCGCCCCCGGTCGTTCTCGACCATCGTACGGCGTGCGATCCGCGAGGACAGGAGGCAAGGATGAGCTGCTGGCGAACGGACAGCCGGCAGATCGTGGCCTGGCCGGCTGATGAGCCGCTCGACGAAGTCGCCCTGCGCACCGTGGATCACGCCACGTTCGGCTGGGTGCGACCGCTCGTGAACCTCAGCTCACCGTATGCGGTCGATGGGTGGGTCTTTCGCACCATTCGTGGCGGCATGCTCGCTCGTGCACCCGGTGGGCGCGTGGGGACGGGGGTACTCCGTGACGCGAGCGGCGACCGACTGGTCTCCTCGGTCGAAGACTACGCCCCGCGCGTGCCCCGGGTCGTCTATGAAGCACTGCAGACACGGCTTCACCGCGGGGTGGTCCGGGCGGGCGCCCGCCACGCCGCCCGTCGTATCCGGCAGCGGCGTGGCGGACGCGCTCGCCGATGGTGACCGTCGATAACCAGTCTTTGGCATGTGCACGAATCGGACCCTCCAGCAACTGATACAGCATCAGCAAGGCAAACATGACTCTCGGCCTGGCGAAGAAGTTGGCGGGGTTGCGATTCAACGCTATGCGCCCACCTGAATGCATAGCACGCCGACCGAATGACCGGCGCCGACCCGAAGTGGGAGGAGCAAGCTGAGGCACTGTCCGAGCCGCCCTCAGAGACGTCGCGCCTGATCGCCACCGACGCGCCGGACTAGCGAACGGTCACGACGTCTCAACAAATCGTGGGGCGGCCGTTGGCTCGATCTTGGCTCGGTGTGTCCGATCCGCCGGGTCAGATGCGGGTGTTGTAGTACGTGATGACGACCGTCATGGCAGGAGGCCGGGGCACCAGGCGCGTCGCGTCGGGCGCCTCGGCTCGCGGGCCCTAACACCACTTTCTGCAGGTAGTGCGTCTAGGAATGCCTGCACACCTACTCTCGGCGAGTTTCACGCGGTCTACGCGGACCGAAGCCGGGCCATTCCGTATTCAAATCACGGAGTGGAGCGGGAGACGAGGCTCGAACTCGCGACCCTTACCTTGGCAAGGTAGGCTTCTCATTCTGTATTCGGGAGGGGTCGAAAGTGGCCTCTGGAACGTTACTTACCCCCAATTTCCACGGGGGGGCCACACTGATCCTGCGGGACGCCACACAGACCACACGGGGTCCCAAGCTGGCCACAAGACGCCCGAATGAAGGGGGAGGGCTGGAGACGCGGCCAGCGCCACCCTGGGAACGGCCGAACAACGACGCGTCCCGACTTAGCGACGCGACCGATCGGCGTTACGTACATGGTGCGTCGACGTCGCAGGTCTGAACCTGTGACCCCCCATCCTGAGAGGGCACCTCCGACAATGCAATCGAGGTCTTCTCCAGCGCATGCACTCGTTCAGAGATCTCAGCCGATTGCCGCCTTCGCTGCGGCTTCCACACATGCCCGAGAGCCACGGTCAGAGCGCCTCGAGCCGCGCTGATCCGGTATCCCCGCCCGAGCAGCCCCGCGACCATCCCAGAGTCCTCGGCTGGTTTGGCGTCGCCTCCTTGGCGATGGGTGGCAGCAATCAGAGCCTCTTCCTCCTCGGGGCGCTCCTTGCGGCCCAGGGCAGCGCCGCGATCCCGCTCCTGATCCTGGGTTTCCTGCTCAGTTGCGCGGCCGCCCCCGGGTGGATCGAGCTGTGCCTCATGTGGCCAAGACGGGTGGGCGGTATCGCGGCGACGTGCGCCGAGGCGTTCAGACCATACAGCGGTACCCTCGCCAACCTCACGGGGATGTGCTACTGGTGGGGGTGGGTGCCCACCTGCGGGCTGACGGCGATCCTCTCCGCGTCCGCGATCCACCAGTGGTACCTGCCTCAGGTGCCGGTTACGGTGCTGGCAGGGCTCATCGTAGTCGCTTTCACGATCGTCAACCTCTGCGGTGTCCGCTGGGTCGCCCGCGTGGCAATCCCGCTGGCGATTGTTTCCGCGTCGCTCGCTTTCATGTCCTGTCTGGTCCCGGCGCTCACCGGCCACGTCGATTGGCAACGCGCCGCTTCCTGGCATCTGGTGACGCCGTTCAACGGGATCTTCGGCGGCCTGACCAGCGCGATGGCAGGGCTCTATCTGATTGGCTTTGCCGCACCCGCGTTCGAGGCCGCACTCTGTCACGTCGGCGAGATGCGCAACCCCGTACGCGATCTGCCTCGCGCCGTCTTTGCAAGTGGCTTCATGGCCGGCGTCTACTTCCTGCTGATCCCTGTCGTCTGGCTTGGTGTCTTTGGTCCTGTGACGCTCCAGCAGGATCTCGCCCAGACGTTGGGGCCGGTCTTCGCACCCCTCGTTGGCAGTGCCGCGAAGGCGTTCGCTGTGTGGTTCATGATCACGAACATGTTTCACGGCACGCTCCAGCCGCTCGCCGGAGCGTCGCGCACGTTGATGCAACTCTCTGAGGATGGGCTGCTGCCGCGTATTCTCGCCCACCGAGTTCGCAGAACGGATGCGCCGTCGGTCGCCACCTTGCTTACCGCTTCGATGGCGATCGCGTTTCTCATTGGTGGAGACCCCACCTGGGTCATCGCCGCCGCCAATCTCACCTATCTCATAGGGATCGGACTCCCCAATGTCGCGGTCTGGCTGCTGCGCAAGAACGCTCCAGAGATGCACAGGCCCTGGCGCGCTCCACGCGGCACGATCATGCTCGGGGTCACCGCGGCCGGCATCTGGGGTTTGTCGACGATTCTTGGCTTCGAACAATTCGGACTGCCCACGGTCATCATGGGCATGGCTTTCGCGTACTCCGGCTCGCTCCTGTATGCGTGGCGTCTGCTATCCGACCGGCGACGTGCAGGCCTCCCGTTCGGGTTCCGGTCCATGCACCTCAAGCTCACCGGCGCGATGCTCGCCGTCCTCACGCTCGACGCTTTTGGATACCTCATTGCGATCAGCGCCATCACCGCCGCGGATACCGCGCAGATTGCGTTCCTGCAGGACATTTTCGTTGCGGTTGCCATCCTGACCATTACGGTCGGGCTCGTGCTTCCCGGCATGATCGCCCAGGCCACTGGCGAGGTGGCCCGCGCTGCGGACCGTCTCGCGACCGGGACGCTCGCAGGCCTCACCCGAGCGATGGAAGCACTCGCGGATGGGCGGCTCGCAGAAGCACAAGTCGAGTTCGATGCCACGCCAGTACTGGTGCACACCAAGGACGAGATCGGCGCGATGGCAGCGAGCTTCAACACGATGCAGTCTGAGGTGGCTCGAGCCGCAATCGCGCTAGATCATGCTCGGGGAGAGTTGCAACTCCACCGCGACCATCTCGAGCAACTGGTCGCAAAACGCACGGAAGCGCTCACCGAGACCAACCACGCGCTGGAAACCGCCCGCTATGACGCGCTGGACCGCGAAGCAAGCTTTCGCGTGCTCTTCGAGGGCAACCCCCATCCGATGTGGGTGTTCGATGCGACGACTCTCCGATTCCTTGCCGTCAACGATGCCGCGATTGAGCTATACGGGTGGTCACGCGGCGAGTTCTTGCGCATGACAGTCTTGGACATCAGACCGGATGATCAGAGAGGGCGCTTCTCCACACATATGCGCGACGGTCAGCAGCGCTCGGCTTCGCCAGCGATATGGCGACACAGGCTACGCAGCGGAGAAGTCATCGAAGTTGATGTATCCTCGACCGACCTGACATTTGAATCGCACTCCGCGCGCCTCGTCCTTGCTCAGAACATCACTGCGCGTGTGAGGTTGGAACGCGAGCTATCCGCACTGAATGAGGAGCGTCGCGGGCTGTTGGCTAGAGTAGTCACGGCTCAGGAGGAGGAGAGGCAGAGCATCGCAGCCGACATTCACGACGACGCTGTCCAGGTGATGACGGCTGCGAAGATGCGACTGGACCTGCTCGCAGCTGGTCTGACCGACTCGAGCCAGCAGGGCACGGTGGGTCAGCTGAGTGAAGTCGTAGGTCTGTCGATTCATCGGCTGCGCCATCTCCTATTCGGGTTGGCCCCCCCGGCTCTCGAACGTTTTGGTCTTCGCGCCGCCCTGGTGCAACTCGTCGACGAGTGGAACGGAGACTCAAGGGAGGCGACCCTGGACGCCGACCTGCGGTGGGAACCTGATAAGGATATCGCCCTCATCGTGTACCGCATCGTGCAGGAGGCGCTGGCGAACGTGCGCAAGCATGCACATGCGACGACGGTTGTTGTGTCAGCACGCACCATAGATGACGGGCTCGTTGTGCGCGTCACCGACAACGGGGTCGGTTTGCCCGCCGACGTGAGCGCGGATCTCGGCACGGCTGGTCACCTAGGCATCGCCGCCATGCGTGAACGGGCTCGCATGGCCGGAGGCACGTGCAACGTGACGTCAGCCATGCCGCAGGGCACGGCGGTCGAGTGTTGGGTGCCCTTGGATCCCGCCACTCCCGAGATAGCAGGCGTGGGCGCGGTCGAGATATGACCCAAATTGCGGTCCTGGTCGCTGACGATGATCGCGTAATACGCGACGTCCTCGTGGACATCGTGAACGCTCAACCTGACTGCACGATTGTGGCGACGGCGGTCGATGCGGTGGAAGCGGTCGAGCGCGCTGAAGAGACGCAGCCGAATGTGGCCATCATCGATGTCAGGATGCCAAAAGGTGGGGGTGAATACGCAACAGCAGGGATCGTGGAGCGCTCGCCACGCACCCACGTGCTGGCATTTTCCGCGCATGGGGATCGTGAGACCGTACTGCGTCTATTGCACGCCGGAGCCTGTGGGTACATCATCAAGGGCGCGTCTCCGAACGAGGTGATGGCTGCAGTGAGGCGCGCCGCAGCTGGCCAAACCACTCTCGACCCGGAGATAGCCGCCGATTTCGTCACACTGATGAACCAGCAGCAGGACCGGCGCAATATGGAGACCGGGGTCCGCGAGGCGCGTGTCCACCGTGTCGGGAACGTGATGAAGGAGCATCTGCTCGACGTCGCTTTGCAGCCGATCGTGAGGTTAGTCGGGCGAGACGTAGTGGGGCTGGAGGCCCTTGCACGCATCAGGGCGTCGCCGACTCGCGCGCCAGACTATTGGTTCGCCGAAGCGGAGAGCGTCGGCATGCTGCTAGAGCTTGAGCTCTTTGCGATCGAGGCTGCGCTCCAGCGGCTGCAGGCAGTACCTGAAGACGCCTACCTTGCCATCAATGTCTCTCCGAGTACAGTGCTGACTAGAGAGCTGGAACGTGTAATACCTCCGGGGAGTTTGCACCGCATTGTGTTGGAGCTCACCGAACATGCACCGGTTGTGGACTATGAGGAACTTCACGCTGCACTGACGCCCCTACGCAGTAGGGGCATGCGGGTGGCCATCGACGATGCCGGCGCAGGGTTTGCCAGCCTACGCCACATTATCAAGCTCTCCCCCGAGATCATCAAGCTCGATCGGTCGCTCGTGGAGGGAATCGAAACCCATCGATCACAACGTGCTGTGGCGGCTGGCCTGATCAGCGCCGCCGCGCAGATCGGAGCAGTCATTGTGGCGGAAGGCATTGAGACAGAGGTCGAGCTTGATGCGCTGATCGCCCTTGGCGTCGACGTTGGGCAGGGCTACCTTCTTGGACGCCCAACTATCGATGTCCCGGTCGGCTTTCGAGTGTCGGCTTCGCGATTCTGACAGCGTCGAAGTAGGCTCGCGCGGAGGTCCCAAGTCGTAGACAAGTAAGGGCGGCCCCACCCGACCACTCGGCGCGACCAAGCGTGGGGAACGACGGCGCAACAGACCTTTCCCTCCCAGCCGCGATGCTCTGTGATGTCGGTGACCGACAGCTCATCGCGCTGGTTCCGGTGGAACGGTCGCTCAACCCGTCCGCACCGATGACAACGGCGACGCAAGGGAACGAGGGCGGCCAGACATGTATTGCACGCCAGCCCGACGCATCAGGAGCTCGACAGCTTGATCGGCGATGGCGAGTG
>CATPAP010000221.1 GCA_955651875.1 Candidatus Dormiibacterota bacterium | reverse complement strand
GGACGACGGCACCCGCCTTCATTTCGGGTCCTCCGCCACCTTCGCGGTGCGGGCGGTGCTGCGCGTGCACCGCAGCAGCTTCTATCGCTCGCTGCTGCGCGGCAGCATCGGTGCTGCGCTCAGCTACGCCGACGGGGCCTGGGACGCCGACGACCTGGTGGCCCTGCTGCGCTTGTCGACGCGCAATTTCGACACGCTCGAGCGCCTGCAGGCCGCGATCGCACCGCCGCTTCGTCCGCTGCGCAGCGCCGGTGAGTGGCTGCGACGCAACACCCGCGCGTGCAGTCGCGACAACATCGCCCAGCACTACGACATCGGCAACGACCTGTTCGAGCTGATGCTCGACGAGACCATGTCGTACTCGGCGGGCGTCTTCGAGCACCCCGGCTCGACCCTGCACGAGGCGTCGCTCGCGAAGATCGACCGGCTGTGCCGCAAGCTGGCCTTGCAGCCGTCTGACCATCTCGTCGAGATCGGCAGCGGCTGGGGCGGCTTCGCAGTCCATGCCGCACAGACGTACGGCTGCCGCGTCACCACCACGACGATCAGCACCGAGCAGCACCGGCTCGCCACCCAGCGTGCCCGCCAGCACGGCGTGGCGGACCGTGTCAGCGTTCTGCTCGAGGACTACCGCGATCTCCGCGGCCGCTTCACCAAGCTGGTCAGCGTCGAGATGATCGAGGCCATCGGCTGGCGCTCCTACGACACCTTCTTCTCGGTGTGCAGCCGGTTGCTCGACGACGACGGCCTGGCGGCCATCCAGGCGATCTGCCAGCCGCATCGTGCCTTCCTGACCACGCGGACCGCGTCCACCTTCATCAAGGCGCACGTCTTTCCCGGCGGCGTGTGCCCCTCTGTGGAGGCGATGCTCGCCGCCGCCGATCGCACCGGCGAGCTGCGGCTGCTCAACCTCGAGGACATCACCCCCGGATATCCGCGGACGCTGGCCGCGTGGCGCGACAACTTCGTCCGCAACTCCGCCCGCCTCCACCCCCGTTTCGATGAGCGCTTCCGCCGGTCCTGGCTCCTCTACCTGTCGCTGTGTGAAGCCGGCTTCACCGAGCGCCGCATCACCGATGTGCAGATGCTGTTCGCCAAACCAGCCTTCCGGGCCGAGGCCCTTCCGCACTGGCGGTCACCCGACGGGGCTGCGGCCGCCGTGCTGCGCATCCCGATCGCCGCGCATCGCTAGGATCAGCATCATGGCCGAGGAACGCGAGGGCGTCGATCTCAGCGGGCTGCACCGTGAGCTCGACCGCCTCAAGAACCAGCTCTGCCGCTGCCAGCACCAGGGGACGTGCCTCGCCTGCCGAGGATTCGAGATCCTCCGCGAGCAGTCTCAGACCGTCATTGCTGCCGCCAGCCAACCGGTGCTCATGCAGGTGGCCCAGGAGGCCGCGGTCAAGGACCTGATCGGCCAGCTCGGCGGCGTCCAGGAGAAGCTCGCCGGCGACCCGCAGATCCAGGACCTGATGATGCGCATGATGGAGCGCGTCCAGGAGGATCTCGGTGGTCCCGACGAGCTGGCCAAGCTCTTCAGCCGTCTGGGCTTCCCGATGCCCGATGGGACCGGCCAGCCGGGGGAGATCCCCGGGTTCGGGAGCACACCGCCGCCCAACCCCGCCGGCGATTCCTACGACGACCGCCCCCGTCCGGCGGCCGAGGACGGCCCCGTCGATCCGTCGCCGCCGTCGCCAGGCGGCGACGACGCGCCGCCCGCCGGCGCCTAGGAGGAACGTCTCGATGCCGTCGCGCCTGCGCCGATCTGTTCTTGCCTGCCCTGGCAGCAACCCACGGATGATGGAGAAGGCGGCGGCCTGCGCTGCCGACGAGGTGTTCCTCGACCTCGAGGACGCCTGCGCGCCACTCGAGAAACCGGCGGCGCGAGGCAAGGTGGTGGAGGCGCTGCGCAGCCACGACTGGCAGGGGAAAGTGCGCGTGGTGCGGATCAACCAGGTCACCAGCCAGTTCGCCCTCGACGACATCCGCGAGGTCGTCACTGGCGCGGGCGACTCCGTCGACTGCATCATGGTGCCCAAGGTCAGGAACGCGGGCGACATCGCCTTCGTCGACCGCGCGCTGGGCAGCCTTGAGCAGACGCTCGGCCTCACCCTCGGCGCCATCGGCATCGAGGCCCAGGTGGAGGACGCGCTCGGCCTCATGAACGTTGAGGAGATCGCGTTTGCCAGCCAGCGGATGGAGACCATCACGTACGGCCCCGCCGACTTCTCGGCCGGGATGCAGTTCCCCAACCTGACGGTGGCGAACACCTACAACTACCCCGGCGACATCTTCCACTACGTGCTCTTCAAGCTCGCCGTCGCCGCGCGCGCAGCGGGCATCCAGGTGATCGACGGACCGTACCTGCTGATCCGCGACATCGCTGGTTTCCGCGAGGCCGCCGGTCGGGCCGCGGCCCTCGGCTACGACGGCAAGTGGGTGCTCCATCCCGGCCAGATCGAGCCCTGCAACGACGTGTTCACCCCGTCGCAGGCGGACTTCGACAAGGCGGTGCAGATCCTCGAGGCCTACCGCCATGCCACCGAGGTGGAGCGACGCGGGGCGGTGATGCTCGGCGACGAGATGATCGACGAGGCCTCGCGCAAGATGGCACAGCAGTTCGAGGTCCGCGGTCGCGCCGCCGGGCTGACGCCGTCGGAACACGTGGCGGCCGCGGCGGCGGCCTCGTAGCACACGCCCCAGGCAGGTCGACCGGCACCCTGCGGGCGCAACGGGCGCGCTGACGGTTCCACTGGTAGCGTTGCCGCGATGACTGCAATGGAGCTGGCCGTGCCCCAGCGCTGGCGCGTCGCGCGGGCGGACTGCATGGAGTTCCTCGGTTCGCTGGCGGACGGCTGCGTGGACGTGATCACCACGGACCCGGCGTACAGCGGCATGAACGAGCACATGTCCTTCGGTCACGGCCGCATCGTGGGTCGCTACTCGGATGAGGACAACACCCGCTGGTTCACCGAGTTCCGGGACAACCCTGAGGTGTTCATCGCCTTCCTCCGCGAGTGTCACCGCGTGATGCGCGACGGTGCCCACATCTACGTCATGTTCGACAGCTTCTCGCTGCTCTCACTCGGCCATCTCATGCGCGAGGTGTTCGCGGTGAAGAACATCATCGTGTGGGACAAGGTCAACCTGGGCATGGGTCACTACTTCCGGCGGCGCCACGAGACGATCGTGTTCGCCACCAAGGGCCATCGTCGGCTGTCGCGCCGCGACCTGCCCGACGTCTGGGCGGTCAAGCGCGTCCACCGCGGCGCCTATCCCACACAGAAGCCGGTGGAGCTGTTCAACCGCATGCTGGCAGGAAGCGCGGACCCCGGCATGACCGTGTGCGATCCCTTTGTCGGCAGCGGCTCCTCGGCTGTGGCCGCGCTGCTTGCCGGCTGTGCCTTCGCCGGGGCCGACATCAGTGGCGACGCGGTCGCGCTGACCGACCGGCGGTGCACGGCCGTCGCCGCGGGGCGGCCCGACCCGCTCGGACCGCCGCCGCGACCGCGGATTTACACTGCGCCGCCATGAGCGTAGCCCTGAGCACCGAGCAGCGCGAGGTCGTCGGGATGGTCCGCGACTTCGTCGAGCGCGAGATCATCCCCAACGCGCACCGACTCGAGCACGACGACGAGTACCCGACCGAGATCGTCGCCACCATGAAGCAGCTCGGCTTCTTCGGGTTCGCGATTGCGCAGGAGTACGGCGGGTCAGGCCTCAACTACGAGACGTACGCGATGTGCTGCGAGGAGATCGCCCGCGGCTGGATGTCGATCACGGGGATCATCAACACCCACTTCATCGTCAGCTACCTGGTCGAGAACTACGGCACCGACGACCAGAGGCAGCGCTTCCTCCCGGCAATGGCGAGCGGCGACATGCACGGCGGCTTCTCGCTGAGCGAGCCGAACTGCGGCAGCGACGTGCAGGCCATCGAGACGCGTGCAGTCCTCGATGGCGCCGACTACGTGGTCAACGGCAGCAAGATGTGGGCGACCAACGGCGAGCATTCGACCGTCGTCGCCACCCTGGTGAAGACCGACCCGAACACCAAGCCGCGGTGGAAGGGACTCTCGTGCATCCTGGCGGAGAAGCAGTACGACGGCTTCCGGTCGACCAAACGCATCGAGAAGCTGGGCTACAAGGGCGTCGAGACCACCGAGCTGGTCTTCGAGAACAATCGCCAGCCGGCCACCAATCTGCTCGGCGGGGTCGAGGGCGAGGGGTTCAAGCAGATGATGGCGGCTCTCGAGGTGGGCCGCGTCAACGTCGCCGCCCGCGGTGTGGGAGTCTCACAGCGAGCCTTCGAGCTGGCCATCGCGTACGCCCAGCAGCGTCACGCATTCGGCGTGCCGATCGCCGAGCACCAGGCGATCCAGATCAAGCTCGCCGACATGGCCACGAAGATCACCGCCGCGCGCCTGATCACGCAGATGGCGGCACGCAAGAAGGACGCAGGAGAGCGCGCCGACGTCGAATGCGGCATGGCCAAGCTGTTCGCCACCGAGACCTGCTTCGAGTGCGTCGCCGAGGCGATGCGCATCCACGGCGGCTACGGTTTCTCCAAGGAGTACGAGGTGGAACGCCTGTACCGCGACGCGCCCCTGCTGGTGATCGGCGAGGGCACCAACGAGATTCAGAAGCTGATCATCGCCCGCGGACTGCTCGAGCGCTACAAGGTCTAGGGGCGACCGCGGGCCATCCGCGTCAAGAGATGTACTCGACGGTGATCTGCGTGTTTGCCCCGACGGTGGCGAAGCTGATCAGCCCAGCCTGTGCTGACGATCCGCTCCGGCTGAAATGCCAGTGATCGCCGCTCGCCGCCTGTGACGGATCGGCGCTGTCGACGGTCCAGCCGCCGGTGTGCAGCGCGCTCTGGTAGTACGTCTCGACGTCGATCAAGGCGTGGGGATCGTCGATGACGATGGTCTCGCTGCTCTGCCCATTGGTGACCTTGAAGTTGTCACGGACGGTGGCCGCGCCCGCCTCGGTCGGGAAATGCCGCAGCGGGCTGTTGGTGAACGTGTGGATGCCGACGACAACGATCAGCGCGATGACCACCAGCGCCAGCGCGGCACACCCTCCGCAGCCGAAGACCCACCATCGGCGCCGGTTCGCTCGCGGAGGCGGTGCGTAGCCGTACGGCTGCGCATATCCGAACGGGTGCGCGTATCCGTATGGCGGGACAGGGGCCGGCGGCGGCGGCGGTGGTGGTGGGGGCGGCTGCGACGGCGGTTGCTGCACTCCGGCTCGCCTACCCCCGCCCGTCCATCTCGACGAGCGGAGCCCCCGCCGCAATCCGCCGCCGCATCACCGCGACCGCATCGGCGCTGCTGTCGCAGAGGATGAATCGCCGGCCCAGCTCCTGTGCCGCCATCCCGGTGGTGCCGCTGCCCGCGCACCAGTCGACGACGAGGTCGTCGGGACGCGACGACGCGGCAACGATGCGGCGCAGGATTCCCAGCGGCTTCTGGGTCGGGTACCCGGTGCGCTCACGTGAGTTGGTGGGGACGATGGTATGCCACCACACGTCCGTCGGCGTCTTGCCCCGCTGCGCACGCTCGGTAGTCTGCAACCCGGGCGCCAGGTATGGGATGTGGTCCACCTCGCTGAGGTCGAAGTGATGCGCGCCCGCGGTGCGCGCGTACACCAGAATGACGTCGTGCTTGGCCGGCCACCGCGAGGTGGTGCGCGCGCCGTAGTCGTACGCCCAGATCACCTCGTTGACGAAGCAGTCGCGGCCGAAGAGGTCGTCGAGCAGCACCTTGCAGTAGTGGGACTCACGGGGATCGACGTGGAGGTACAGCGAGCCGTTGGCGGCGAGAACGCGGCGGCTCTGCTCGAGCCGCGGGCGCAGCCAGCCGATGTAGTCGTCGAAGCTGTCGTCGAAGGCGGCGGTGTCATGCCGGGTGCTGCGGTAGGCGACACCGGCAAAGCCCCGGCGGGTGGCGTCCGCATCCCGCTCAGTCCTCAACCTGAAGCCGTCGCGGCGGCTGCCGGTGTTGAACGGCGGGTCGGCGTACACCAGTCCCGCGCACCCGTCGGGCAGATCGCAGAGCAGCGCCAGCGCCTCACCATGGACGATCAGACCGGTTCCCGCCGCCGGCAGTGCAACCGTTGACACGCGGGGAGCGTACAAGAGGGTGCGACCATCTGCCGCTCTCGCCCTGTAAGGGCGGGGTGGGAGCGTCACGCTGCGTTCGCGTCCTCGCGGTCGCGGCATGCTCTCTTCGCGTGACGCTCCCACCCCTCTCGTGGGCTGCGGTCAGTGTGGGTG
>CATPAP010000220.1 GCA_955651875.1 Candidatus Dormiibacterota bacterium | reverse complement strand
TGTCCCCCGTCGGTTCGCGCGCCGCTGATCAGCCCCTCCTTCTCGTAGTAGCGCAGCGCCGAAGCGGCGAAGCCCGCGCGCCGTGCCACCTCCCCGATCGGCAGCAGATCGCTGCTGCGCACGGTGACGGCGACGTCACTTGACATGAAGTTGACTTTAACTTCTAGGATGGCCTCATGACAAGCCGAGGGCGCGCATCCACCGGCCCGGTGGCACTCGTGACCGGCGGCTCGCGCGGTCTCGGCCGCGCGCTCACCGCCGCGCTGGTCCGTGATGGCTGGCACGTCGTCGCCGACGGTCGCGATGGCGACCGGCTCGAGGACGCAGCCGCGCGGATGGCCGGTCCGGGGTCGGTGACCCCGGTCACGGGCGATGTCGCTGAGGTGTCCCATCGTGCCAAGCTCGTCGCCGCGGTCGACTCGGCCGGCGGCCTCGACGTTGCGGTCAACAACGCGAGCCTGCTCGGCCCGAGCCCGCAGCCGCGCCTCGCCGACTACGAGCTCGAAACGCTCCAGGCGGTGTATGCAGTCAACACCTTCGCCCCGCTTGCGCTCCTCCAGCTGGTTCTCCCCCACCTGCTCCGCAGCCACGGCCGCATCGTCAACATCTCGTCGGACGCCGCGGTGGAGGCGTACGAGGGCTGGGGTGGGTATGGCTCGTCCAAAGCCGCGCTCGATCACATCAGCGCCGTCCTGGCGGTCGAGCATCCCGAGCTCTCCGTGTACGCCTTCGACCCCGGCGACATGCGCACCGACATGCAGCAGGAGGCCTTCCCCGGTGAGGACATCAGCGACCGCCCCAGCGCGGAGAGCGTGGTGCCCGCGCTGATGAGACTGCTGACCGGCCAGCTGCGGAGCGGCCGCTATCGAGCCGCCGAGCTGGCCAGAACGATGCCGTCGTGATCGCGACACGCCCCGCTCCTCCGCAGACACGGTTCGTCCTGCCCGACGGCCTGCAGGCCTCGATGCCCCCCGAACATCGTGGCATCGCGCGCGACGGTGTGCGCCTGCTCGTGGCACGCCCCGGTGGCGTGTCGCACCACCGTTTCCACGAGCTGGCAGCGCTGCTCGAGCCCGGTGATCTGCTCGTCGTCAACACCTCGGCGACGCTGCCCGCAGCAGTGACCGGCCACCGGCCCGACGGCAGCGCGGCGCTCGTCCATGTGGCGGGCTGGCTCGACACGGCGGCCTGGATCGTCGAGCTGCGTCGCGCCGACAACCGCGGCGCCGAGCCCGGCATCGGAGCCGGCGATGTCGTCCATCTCCCCGCCCGCGTGACGCTGACGCTGAGGCGCCCGCACCCCGACGAGGGCGCGCGGTCGTCACGTCTGTGGGTCGCCGACGTCACCCCGCCGACCGGCGCGGTCACCTACCTCGCCGGCCACGGCCGGCCCATCACGTACAGCCACCACGTGGGGAGCTGGGCTCTCAGCGATCACCAGAATGTGTACGCCGACGAGCCCGGCAGCGCCGAGATGGCCAGCGCCGGGCGGCCTTTCACGCTGCAGCTGTTGATGCGCCTCATGGCGGCGGGCGTGAGCATCGCGCCGGTCACTCTTCACTCCGGCGTCTCCAGCGCGGAGTTCCATGAGCCGCCGGCGCCCGAGCGCTACGCGGTGCCCGAGAGCACCGCGCGTCTCGCCGGCGCCACCCGAGCCGCCGGCCGGCGCGTCGTGGCGGTCGGGACCACGGTGGTGCGCGCGCTCGAGACGGTCGCGGATGCAGACGGCGCCGTCCACCAGGGACGCGGCTGGACCGACCTCGTGCTCAGCCCGCAGCGGCCGCCCCGCGTCGCCAACGGGCTCATCACCGGACTCCATCTGCCGGAGTCCAGTCACCTGCTGCTGCTCGAGGCAGTCGCCGGGCCGGAGCTGGTGCGCGCGGCGTACGAGGCGGCCGTCGAGTTGCGCTACCTGTGGCACGAATTCGGCGACTCGATGCTCTTCCTTCCCTGACCGGGCTGAGCCACGCCGAGGCGGTCCGCTGACCGCGCCGTGGGTTACGACGCGGTCAGGTCGCGAGCGAACTCCTTGAAATTGTCGACATAGCGGCGCACGTCCTGTTCGGAATGCTGCACCGACAGTGTCCAGTTCTCCTCCGCTCCCGGCGCCATCAGGACTCCGCGGTTGCTCTGGTAGAGCCACGAGAGGTAGGGCACGGCCTTGTCGATGTCGAGGTAGTCGCGGTAGTTGCGCACCCTGTCCTTCCGGTACGTGACACACCCGCGGGCGGCCAGCGTGAGAACGTGGAATGGCAGGTCGTGGTCGGCGATCACGCGGTCGAGGCCGCCTTGGAGCTCCTCGGCAAGCGCATCGAAATGCGAGTACGCAGCCGGCGTCAGCACCTCGAGGAGCGTGGCCTGCGACGCCGCCGTTGTGAGCGGGTTGCCGTTGAACGTCCCCATCTGCGCAACACGGCCGTCGGTGATCACCGCCATGACGTCCTCTCGCCCGCCGATGGCGCCACACGGCAGACCGCCGCCGATCGCCTTGGCAAGACAGACGATGTCGGGCGTGACGCCGAAGCGCTCCGACGCGCCGCCGGGGGCGATGGTCACGCCCGTCTTCACCTCGTCGAAGATGAGCAGCGCGTTGTGACGGTGCGCGATGTCACGCGCACCCGCGAGGTAGCCATCGTCCGGCAGCACGATGCCGAGGTTCATCATCACCGGCTCGACGACAACCGCCGCAATGTCGTCGTGGGTTGCGAAGGCGCGCTCCAGCGCATCGAGGTCATTGAACGGGACCACGGTCACCAGGTCGACGGTGGCCCGCGGGATGCCTTCGCAGAAGGGAACCGAGTTCGGCTGCTCGACCGGGCCCATCAACTCACGTGCGGGCTCGACGCTGACCATCAGAGAGTCGTGGTGGCCGTGGTACGACGCCTCGATCTTCACCAGCCGCTCGCGCCCGGTGAAGCCGCGTGCCAGCCGCACCGAGTCGAGGGTCGACTCGGTGCCGCTGTTGGTGAACCGCCACTGCGGCTGCGAGAAGCGGCGCGAAAGCTCGGCGGCGACGGCGACGTCCCCTGCGACCGGCTGCGCGAAATGCGAGCCCCGCGCCATGCGCTCGGTGACGGCCTTCACCACCGCCGGATGCGCGTGCCCGACGACCATGACCCCGAAGCCGTTGTGGAAGTCGACGTACTCGTTGCCGTCGACATCCCACACATGGCTGCCCTGGCCACGGTCGATGAAGACGGGCTGCGGCGGCGTGTCCTGGAACGATGACGGCACGCCCCGGGGCATCGTTTTCGTCGCCTCCTGCCACAGCTCGCGGGACATCCGCCGCTTGGCTAGGAATGCCTCCTCCTCGCGCTTGGTCAGCTCCGCCATCCGGCGCGGGTCGATGCCGGCGATCTTCACGTCAGTTGCCATGCGCACTCCTCGCGGCGACCGCCTGATCAGCGGCGATGGCAGCCTCGAGTGACTGCTCGACGATGTCCAGCCCGGCCGTCAGCTCGTCGTCGCCGATCGTCAGCGGCATGAGCAGTCGGATGACGTTGTCGTACAGCCCGGCGCGCAGCAGCGCCAGGCCGCGGGCATGTGCCTCGCGCAGCACCGCCGCAGCCAGGGCGGGCGCGGGCTCACGGCTGGAGCGGTTGTGCACAAGCTCCATGGCGGTCATGGCGCCGATCCCACGCACGTCGCCGATGCACGCATGGCGCTCCTGCATTGCCTGCATGCGCCGGATTGCGACCTCGCCCACTTGGCGCGCCCGCGCGCAGATGCCGTCACGTTCGATGACCTCGAGCACGGCGAGCGCCGCTGCGCAGGCCACGGGATTGCCACCGAACGTGCCGCCGAGTCCGCCGGGCGCCGGCGCGTCCATCAACTCGGCGCGGCCCACCACCGCCGCCAGGGGCAGGCCGCCACCCAGCGTTTTGGCCAGCAGCACCAGGTCCGGCTCGACGCCGAAGTGGGTGACCGCGAACAGCTCCCCAGTGCGAGCCATGCCGGACTGGATCTCGTCGGCGATGAGCGGGATGTCGAGCTCGCGGAGCAGCGCGGCGAGCCGGGGCAGGAAGTCCGGCGGCGGGACGACGAAGCCGCCCTCACCTTGGACAGGCTCGACGATGACCCCGGCCACGCGGTCGGGCGGGACCTGCGACGCGAAGAGGGCCTGCAGCGCGTCCAGGCTCTCGTCGGTGGTCTGGTCGTGGTACGCGTACGGGTAGGGCGCCTGGTACACCTCGGTCGCGTACGGGCCGAAGTTCTGCTTGTACGGGTGCACCTTGCCGGTGAGGCTCATGGCCATCAGCGTCCGCCCGTGGAAGCTGTTGTGGAAGCTGATGATGGCGGGGCGGCCCGTCGCGTGACGCACGATCTTGACCGCATTCTCGACCGCCTCTGCACCGCTGTTCACCAGCAGCGCCTTCGCCGGCTTCGGGACGGGCGCGAGCGCGCACAGACGGCTGCAGAGCTCCACGTATACGTCGGGCATCATCACCGGCCCGCCGGAGTTGATCAGCAGGTCGACCTGCCGATGCATCGCCGCGACAACGTCAGGATGACCGTGGCCGAGATTCATGACGCTGATGCCGCTGGCAAAGTCGAGGTAGCGCCTGCCGTCGGCGTCGACCAGCGTCGCGCCGTCGGCGGCGTGTGCGAAGGCAGCCATGACGGAGCCCATGCCGCGGGCCACGGAGGCTTCTCGCTGCTGCTGCAGCTCAGTGTTGCGCAAAGCGCACATGCCCGCTAGCTGCTTTGGCCCGCCGTCAATGCTGTCAGCTTTCCATCCGCCATGACGTACGAGACCGTCTTCTCGCGGAAGAACCCGGTGCGGTTGGTGGCCACAGCCAGGACGAGCAGCGGGATTCCGAGGCCCATCGCGACCAGCACAGGCAGGGCCTGGGTAATGCTCACGACCCACGATTGGTACACGACGTAGCCGGCAAGCGCGAGCAGGCCGACGCCGCCGGCAAACGGCAGCAGACCCGCCAGCACGTACATCCTCGCCCCCGAGAGGAGAACCTTCCGGAACGCCCAGGCGCACGCGACGCCGGTGATTCCGTAGTACAGGGCCACCAGGACCCCGATGTCGAGGATGAGGTTGGCGAACACGCTGCTGACGCTGCCGGAGAGGAGGGTGACGACGATGACCACGACCGAGAAGAGTGCAGTGATGACTGTCCCCACC
>CATPAP010000219.1 GCA_955651875.1 Candidatus Dormiibacterota bacterium | reverse complement strand
CGCATCGACCTCAGTCCATGAGCACCATCGTCCAGAAGTACGGCGGCAGCAGCCTGGCCAGTGCCGAGCTCATCCACCATGTGGCCAGGCGAATCGCGGCCGCCCGGGCTGTGTGCGAGCGGGTGGTGGTGGTGGTCAGCGCCATGGGTGACAGCACCGACGAGCTCCTCGCGCTCGCGCACACGCTGGATGATGATCCGCCGTCGCGCGAGATGGACATGCTGCTGAGCACGGGTGAGACGGTCACCGCGCCACTGCTGGCCATGGCCCTGCACGCGATCGGGGTCGACTCCGTCTCACTCACGGGCATGCAGGCGGGCATCAGGACGAGCGGCGCGCACCGCAGCGCGCGCATCACCGACATCGTTCCGGAGCGCGTGATCGCCGAGCTGGGCCGCGGGCGCGTGGTCATCGTCGCCGGTTTCCAGGGCGCCACCGAGCAGCTCGACGTCACCACCCTGGGGCGGGGCGGTTCCGACACCACCGCTGTGGCGCTGTCGGTGGCGCTCGAGGCACAGGTGTGCACGATCCACACCGACGTCGACGGCATCCACACCGCCGACCCGCGCGTGGTGGCCGACGCGAGGCCGATCCCGGCGCTCGACTACGACGAGATGCTCGAGCTGGCGTCCGCCGGCGCCACGGTCATGCATCCGCGGGCGGTCGAGATCGGCGAGGCATACTCCATGCCGATCCGGGTGCGCTCGGCCTTCTCCGAGGCCCCCGGCACCCTGATACGCAGGCATGACGTGATGGAAGACCGCCCCAAGGTGCGTGGCATCGCCCACGAGACGGACGTCGCCAAGGTAACGTTGCTGGGGGTTCCCGATCGCCCGGGGATCGCCGCGGCGGTGTTCGGACCGCTCGGTCGCGCCCACATCAACGTCGACATCATCGTGCAGAACGTCAGCCACTCCGGCCACACGGATCTCTCCTTCACGCTCGCCGAGTCCGACCTGACGCGCGCCCGTCCCATCCTCGACCAGGTCGCCGCCGATGTCGCTGCGGGTGGCTACGACGCCGACGGAGGCATCGCCAAGGTGACCGTGGTCGGCTCCGGCATCCTCGGAACGCCCGGCGTCTGCGCGCGCATCTTCGAGACGCTCGCGCAGGAGTCCATCAACATCCGAATGATCAGCACCGGCGAGATCCGGGTCACCTGTATCATCGACCGCGACCGCGTCGAGGACGCGACCCGCGCCCTACACCGCGCCTTCGAGCTCGAGCTGCTGTGAGGGCGGCGGTGCCATGAGCCTCGCCGTCGGCATCGTCGGCCTGCCCAACGCGGGCAAGTCGACTCTCTTCAACGCGCTGACCCGGGCCGGCGCGGTGGTGGGCAACTACCCCTTCACCACCATCGAACCGAACACCGGCGTCGTCGCCGTGCCCGACACCCGGCTCGGTCGCCTCGCGCAGCTGTTCACGCCCCCCAAGGTGATCCCCGCCCCGGTCACCTTCACCGACATCGCCGGGCTGGTGCGCGGTGCCAGCCGCGGTGAGGGCCTGGGCAACAAGTTCCTCGGCCACATCCGCGAATGCGACGCTATCGCGCTGGTGGTGCGCGACTTCGAGGACGCCGACATCACCCACGTCGAGGGCAGTGTCGACCCCATCCGCGACATCGACGTCATCGAGCTTGAGCTTGAGCTCGCCGACCTCGAGACGGTGAGCAGACGCCTCGAGCGCGTGGAGAAGACGGTCCGCCTGCAGAAGGAGAAGGCGGTCGAGATGATCGAGCTGCTGCAGCGGGTGCGCGCTCATCTCGATTCTGGTGAGCCGGTGCGCACCATGACGTTGAGCGCCACCGAGACGGAGATGCTGCGCGACCTCTGGCTGCTCACGGCCACACCGCTGGTGGTGGTGGTCAACGTCGCTGAAGGAGCTGCGGTGGGTGAGCCGTCGGCGGCGCTGCGCACGCGGGCGGCGCAGAGCGGTGCTGACATCGTGCGCATCTCGGCGCGCATCGAGTCCGAGCTGGCCGAGCTCGACCCCGCTGATCGCGGTGCATTCCTCGCCGATCTGGGGATCGAGAAGCCGGGGCTGGAGGTGCTCGTGCAGCACGCGTACGCATTGCTCGACCTGGTCACCTTCTTCACCGCGGGAGAGAAGGAGGTGCGCGCCTGGGAGCTGCGCCGCGGCCTCACCGCCGTCGACGCCGCCGGCACCATCCACACCGACTTCGCCAAGGGGTTCATCCGTGCTGAGGTCTGTGACGCCGAGGACCTGCTCGCCGCGGGGTCGTACAACGCGCTGCGCGAGCAGGGCAAGCAGCGCCTGGAGGGGCGCGACTACGTCGTCCGCGACGGCGACGTCGTGCACTTCCGGTTCAACGTCTAGGCATCATGGTGGCCATGCGTACGCGGTTCACGGAGCTGATCGGCTGCCGGCTCCCCTTCCAGCTCGCCGTGCTGGGCGGCGTCGGCACCCTTGAGCTGTCGAGGGCGGTCGAGCAGGCGGGCGGCCTGGGTATGGTGCCGCGCCTCGTCCGAGTGCCCGAGCCGCGGTCGACAGCGCTCGGAAAGGGGTTCCTGATCCCCTACCTGCCGCCGCTCGAGGAGGTGGTCGAGGACGTCCGAGGCTTGCGGGTGGCCGAGTTCTTCTGGGGCGAGCCGCAGGCGGCGATCGCGGCCGCCGCGCACTCCGCGGGAAGCCTGGTTTCCTGGCAGGTCGGTTCGGCGGAGGAGGCGCGGGCGGCGGAAGCGGCGGGTTGCGACCTCGTGGTCGCTCAAGGTGTCGAGGCGGGCGGCCACGTACGTGGCACACAGCCGCTGGACGAGCTGCTGGCGGAGGTGCTCAGCGCGGTGTCGGTGCCGGTTGTGGCAGCGGGTGGGATCGGCAGCGCCGAGCGTGTGGCCCAGCTGATCGCGGCCGGTGCAGACGCCGTGCGCGTGGGCACTCGGTTCCTCGCCTGTCCCGAGTGCGACACGCACTCCGACTACGTCCAGGCACTGATCGCCGCCAGCGCCGGCGACACTGTGCTGACCGACCATTTCGACGGCGACGGGCAGTGGCCGGCACCGGTGCGCGTCCTGCGCTTGTCGCTGGAGGGAGCGATCAGGGCGCGCAACCGCGGCACGGCCGCTCCCTCAGCGACCGCCGAGGCTCCGTTGGCGATGGCGTGCTACGCCGGCCTTTCGGTCGAGCACGTCCGTGAGGTCAAGCCTGCCGTCGAGGTCGTGCGCGAGCTGATGTCTTTGGTGGGGTGACGGTCGGAGGCGGAATCAGGTTGCTGGCCTCTCTCTCGCGGGAGATGAACGCCCCGAGCTCCTGGATCGTGCTCATCAGCGGGGCGGGGAACACAACGGTGGTGTTCTTGTCGACGCCCATCTCAACCAGGCTCTGCAGGTTGCGCAACTGGAGCGCCAGGGGATGGGTAATCATGATGTCGGCAGCGACCGCGAGCTGGTCCGCGGCCAACGCCTCGCCCTCGGCGGCGATGATCTTGGCACGCTTCTCGCGCTCGGCCTCTGCTTGGCGCGCCATCGCTCGTTTCATGCTCTCCGGCAGCTGGATGTCCTTCAGCTCCACGAGCGTGACCAGCAAACCCCAATCCTCAGTGGCGACGTCGAGGAT
>CATPAP010000218.1 GCA_955651875.1 Candidatus Dormiibacterota bacterium | reverse complement strand
GTGCTCATCACCGGCGCCGCCGGGGGCCTGGGCAGCACCATCGCACAGGTGTTGTCCGATCGTGGTGCTCGCCTGCTGCTCGTCGACAACGACGCCGTCGCCCTGCGCGACATCCGCGACCGGCTGGGGTGCGCCGGCATCGTGGGCGACGTCGCGGACGCTAAGGACCGCCGCAGGATCGTCGCCGACTGCGACCGCGCCGGGCATGAGCCGGACGTCCTCATCCACACGGCCGGGATCGAGAAGGCGAGTGAGTACACCGCGCTGGACGCGGGTGAGATTCGTCACGCCCTCGAGGTCAACCTGCTCGGTGCCATGCTGCTCACCCATGACCTGCTGCCCGGCATGCGCCGACGCGATCGAGGTCATGTCATCACCGTGGCGTCGATGGCCGGAATCAAGCCGGTCCCATTCAACGCGGTGTACAACACCGCCAAGGCGGGGCTGCTGGCATTCTCGGTCTCGCTCAGCAAGGAGCTCTATGGCACCGGGGTGCACGCCACGGTGATCTGCCCCTCCGCCGTGACCGGGGTTGGCATGTGGGCGCGCGTCAGCGACCAGCTCTCGCCCAACCGGTTCATCGAGTCCTCGGCGATCGGGCCGCAGGCGGTCGCCGGTGCCGTCCTTGATGCCCTGGAACGACGCCCGCGACGCATCCTGGTGGGTTCGCCGTTGGTGCGCGCCGGGGCGCTGCTGTCGGCACTGTCGCCTGCCGTCGACCGCCTCACCGACCGACTCAGCCGCATCGACGCCGTGTACCGCGAGCGCATCGGTACCGACCGTGGTCGGCGTCTCTGAGCTGGGATTGCGTCAGCGCCTCACGGCGGCGCCGCGGCGGCGTTCGCGGCGGATGCCACGGAGGTACGCGTAGAAGTCGATCTCCATGGTGTGCCGCGGAGAGGCGATGAACTGACGCTCACGCGCGCCCCGCGCTCGCCGGATCTGTTCAAGCATCGCCTCGCGGGACGGGAGGCGATATGCGCCGCCAATGTGGTCGGCAACCCATGCCGCCTGCTCCTCGGCGACGGGCATGAGCGCCCCAAAGGGCTGCACCAGGCCGATGAAGGCGAGGTTGGGAATATCCGGCGAGAACACCTGGTGAAACAGGGCGACGCGGTTGCCGGCGGTGCTGAGCACGTCGTCGTCGAGGAAGGGAAAGCTCACGTTGTAGCCGGTGCAGTACACGATGACATCGGCCCGCACCTCGCTGCCGTCGGCGAACCGCACCTTCTCGCCGGAGAGCGCTGCGATGTTGGGCTTGGGAACGACGGCGCCGGCCCTGACGCGGTCTGTGATGCCCTGGCTCACGGTCGGATGGGCTTCGCCGAGGCGGTGATCCGGCTTCGGCAGCCCGACATCCTCGGGTCGCCCGATCGTCCCGCGAACGATCAGGCTGAAGAACGCCCGTTTGACCGACCAGGGCAGCGGAAGGGCGGTATTGAACGTGTCGATCGGCATGCCCAGGGCGAACTTGGGAACGATGTGCGCGCCGCGCCGGCTCGCCAGGTACACCGGGCGCGCCACCGAGCTGAGCTCGACTGCGATGTCCATGGCGGAGTTGCCCATCCCGAGCACCACGACTGGTCTGTCCTCGAACCCCGCCGGCCCGACGTAATCGTGCGCGTGCATCTGCCGGCCGCCAAATTGCCCCGGAAAGGGCGGGTCTGGCCAGCGCGGATCGCGGTGATGCCCATTGGCCACGACGAGCGCGTCGAAGTGGCGCGTCTCGCCGGTGCTGAGCTGCACATCCCAGCCGCCGGCGGCAGGCGTGGCCCGCTCCACTGACGTGTGGAAAATGATCCTGTCCCGGAAACCGAAGCGGTCGACGTACGCGTCGAAATATCTGGCCATCTGGGAGTTGTGCGGGTACGGCGGAAAGTCGCGCGGCATCGGGAAGTCGGAGAACTGCGTGCGCCGCTTGGACGTGTTGCATTCCAGCGACGGGTACGAGGCCTGCAGGTCCCCGTCGGCCAGCGCCCACAGGCCCCCAACGCGTGCGCGCCGCTCGAAGACCGTACAGGCAATCCCCTTGTCGCGGAGCGCCTTTGCGGCCACGATCCCGCTCGGGCCGGCGCCGACGACGCAGACCGTCGTCGCTTGCGCGATTGGTGGCATGGGATGGATTATCGTGGGCGCTGCGGTTCAGGCGACCAGGCGCATCGTCTGCACAGTGGCTGCGTCCAGGACCAGCAAGCCGGCCAGCGCCACGGGCACGAGCACCTGCACCAGGCGGGGCCGTCCGTCGACCAGCCTCGCCAGCACCCACGCGATGCCGCCACACCACGCCGTCGCCGCGACCAGGAGGTAGCGCGCCTGCGGCTGGTCGTCGAGTGTGATGCTGTTGACCAGCGAGAACGCGACAGCGAGCACCGGCGCGGCGAGCAGCCAGGCGGCCGGCCGGCATCGGTCCGTCTTCCAGGACCTGAGCTCACGTGCGCTGACGAGGAGCACGGCTGCGGCGAGGACGAGACCGGTAAGGGTGAGGGCGTACAGCCCGATCCGGCCGGGTCCGACCACCAGCGGGGTCTGGTTCGGCCCCTCGATGCCGACCGTGCTCTTCCACGAGAGCGACACCCAGGACGCAAGCTGGCCGGCGGTGCGCAGCGTGTGTTCTCCTGCTGTGGTGATGGGTGTGAATGGCGGCAGGGGACGGTGGAAGGTGGTGAGGTTGCGAACAAACCACCAGCCGCTGATGACGACCACGGGAAGGGCGACGGCACCGACCTCCTTGAGCCGCAGGCGTTCCCGATGTTGCACCACCAGGGCGATGATCAACAACGCTGCCAATGGCCACGCCGTCGCTTTCGCCATCAGCGCAACACCCACAACGCAGCCGGCGCCCGCGCAGAGCGCCGGCGACACGCCCGGCCGTCGAAGAATCACCACCAGCATGAGCAGCGCAGCGGCCCCCGCAAGCCAGGCCAGGGCGTCGTTGGAGACCTGTGCACCCTCGGCCTGCACGCCAGGGAGGAGGGCAAAGATCCACAGACCGCAGAGGGCGACCCACGGCCTCCGGGGCATGAGGATGCGCAGTGTCACCACCAGGAGGATCGCGGTGATGATGACCAGCGTGACGGAAACCCAGCGCGCTGCGCGCAGGTTGTCGCCGGTCACACGCAGGACGCCCGCGACCATCACGTAGTAGAGCGGCGGCTGCTGACGTTCCTGGATTCCGTCGGTCGGCAGGGCCAGACGCCGTGAGATGAGCTCCGCGTAGTTCAGGTGCGCGAGCTCGTCGCTCTGCTCTCCGATCGGTGTGACGACCACGTACGCGGACATGGCCGCGATGAGGACGACGATCGCACAGAGAGCACTGATCCACCAGCGCCACGGCGGCCGCGTTGCAGCGCGCGTCGACAGCACGGTCGCGATGATGACATGGGCCCACTGTCGGCGTCGAGTCACAATAGAGGACACCTGGCGAGAGTCGGGAAGTAACGGGAGGCCAGAAGAGAATGAATCCTGACCATGACGAGGCTCCGCAGGCAGCGGACGCTCGGCAACAAGCCGAGCGCGTCGGCGCACTCGTGATCGAGCTCGACTGTGGTTCGGAGATTGCAGCCTTGCAGGCCAGCGACGCGTACCGGCGCGCCGACCATTCGGCTCGGACTGTTGCAAAGCAGTCCGGTCTTCGCCTTGTTCTCGTCGCGCTGAAGGCAGGGGGGCTGATGCAGGAGCACCACGCTGATGCTCCCATCACTGTGCACGGCCTCGAAGGGCGGCTCCGGTGCGTGGTCGAGGGCCAACGCCACGAAGTCACCCCCGGCCGCGTGCTCGCGGTCGCCGCCGGCTTGTCCCACTCTGTTCACGCCATTGAACAGAGTGCCTTCCTTCTCACCATCGGAGGGCTACATTCCGCCCAAGGACAATGAGCTGGGACAATCCACG
>CATPAP010000217.1 GCA_955651875.1 Candidatus Dormiibacterota bacterium | reverse complement strand
GGGTTCAGCTTGCGGCGCAGCAGGTCAAGGGTGTGGGTGAGCAGGCCCAGCCCCTCGAGCGCGTAGAACTCGCACTGGATCGGGACGAGGAGGCCCTGCGCGGCGGCGGCTGCGTTGAGGGTGAGCAGCCCGAGGCTCGGCGGGCAGTCGATGAAGACGTAGTCGACGTCGTCGACGGCTTCGAGCGCGTACGCCAGGCGGCGCTCCCGCACGGGCAGCTCGATCATCTCGATCTCCGCTCCAGCCAGGCTGAGGTCGGCGGGGACGAGTTCGAGGCCCGGGACCACCGTATCCCGGCGCGCGTCGGCGACCGGCCGGCCGCCGATGATCACGTCGTAGCTGGTGAGGTCGACCGTCGAGCGATCGACGCCGAGGCCGGACGTGGCGTTGGACTGCGGGTCGATGTCGATGACCAGCACCCGCCGCCCCATGGCCGCGAGCGCAGACGCCACGTTGATGGTGGTGGTGGTCTTGCCGACGCCTCCCTTCTGGTTGGCGACGGCCAGGACATGCACAGGCACCGGCGGATTATGGGACGCGGCGACGGGAGAGCGCAGCCGCCCTCGCTAAGGGGACCAGCTGGCGGAGTTATCCACCGTATCCCCAATGGCTCGGACAGGAGTGCGGGCCAGATCTGAGATCGGATCGGCGATTCCGCCGGGGCTTCTGTGGACAACTCTCCGGGCAACCAACCCTCGCAGAGGGCCGATCCACGTGGATCACGCCTGAACCGTCGTCGGCGATTCGTCTTGACGTTGCGCTATCTGCAACGACATCGTCGATGCACCCAAACGGAGTGCTGCGAGCGGCCCCTGCGTGGCGGCGCCGTCGCGCCGGGAGCGATCCCTACAATCGGCCCGTGCCTGCACAGCGCGCCCACAGCTGGCGATTCGTGGTATCAGCACCCCCGCGTGAATGCTTCGCGGTGATGGAGCAGATGATCGGCACCCCGCCGTTCCGGTTCGAGGTGACCGGCGACGACAGCGCCCGCATCGTGGAGTTCCGGCGCAACAGCCTGGTGGGCCACTGGCGGCGTGTGGATGGGAAGGGAAGCGTCGGCGGCCGGGCGCGCCGGGCCGCGCGCAACCAGCGCTGGGTGCGCTGCTCCGCCACCGTGCAGGCGGCCGGCACCGTCGTCGAGGTCGAGGCCAGCAAGGGCCGTGGGACGCTGCCACGCGCTCTACAGCTGATCGGCGTGCTCAGCCGCGGGGTCAACGACCAGCACACCATCTACCGCGTGCGCAACATCCCGCCGGGGCCAGTCACGCTGGTGGCGTCGTGGGCGGGAATGCCGTACGCGCTCTATGCCGCGTCCTCTCGCAGCTCGGCGCGCGGAGCGCAGGTGTTCACGGCCACGCGGATGGAGGCCATCCCCGGTGGAACGGCGGAGTTCGTCAGGGTCAGGCTCAGCGACGGCACCGAGGGCTACGTCGAACGCGACCAGGTGGTGGCAGCCCCGGACCGCGCCACCCGCGAGGCGGGACTGGAGGCGGCGCGCTACGTCTGACCAACACAGAAGCGGCGGAACCCGGTCGATCCGGATTCCGCCGCTGTGCGTCGAAGCGTCGGGTACCTCGAGACGGCTGGCGTCTCTCTCGGTGCGCGGACTGCCGCGCTACCTGGTATCCGCCCCGGCGATCAGCCCGCCACTCCGGCGCGGGTCGGCTGAGGACTACCAGAACAATCGGACATGGGCAGGACCCTCCTTTTTCCAGAGTGCCTCGTCGCCGGGCCGCATGCGTCGGTGGATGGTGCGAGCGGCGACGAGACCGAGAGACGCACGCCCAGTGTACCCGGCTGTGGGCCGGCACACCAGAGAGGGCGCCCCGGGGTAGGGACGTTAGGGCCATCCCTGGCAGGATCAGAGAACCGCGAGTCGCGCAGCCGAGCCGCGCTGAGCACACGTCGTCATCAACGATGTGCCGAGAACCCCTGAGCCCACCAGGGATTTCCCCGCAGGACGCACAGTCTGTGCGCAGCACGCTCAGAGGGCGTACCCGACGCCTGCAGCCCTGACTCACGGGCCGCCGAGGTGTCCCTCGACGACCTTGGCGCCGGTCGGCGCCGGGCTGCCACCCTGCGGCTCGACGGTGGCCGCGACGGACGCGTACGCGCCCATGTCACCGTGCAGAGCTGCGCTCCAGGTGCCGTCGGGTTCGTGGCTCAGGTACGCCGCCGCGACCGCGCCGCCGTCGGAGCGGATCAGCCACACCTCGTACACGCTGCTGCCACCGGCGAGCGACGCGGGGCCGGCAAGACCGGTGACGGTGAGCACCGCCAGGCTGGCGCCGGGCGTGTAGACGAGCTGACCGTGCGCGTGTGGCGCGGCCGGCGTGGAGACAAGCGCCACCGACACCGAGGCGGGCGCACCGCCCTGGCGGTGCAGCACCATCCACGACGACAGCGCGATCACGGCCACCGCGGCGACCGCGGCGGCCACGGTGAAGCCACGTCCGGTGGGCAGCGCGCTCCACATGCGCCGCAACCATGACCTCGGCGCGGCCGCAGCGGGCTGCGCCGCCTCCGCGTAGACGGCGCGCATGAGACGGCCCCGCAGCTCGGGCGACGGCTGCAGCGGTTCGAGGGCTAACGGGAGGCGCGCCGCAGCCTCCAGGTACTCGCCGGCGAGGCGGCGGCAGTCGGCGCAGCCGGCGAGGTGCTGCTGCAGCGCAGCGTGGTCGCGGCTGTCGATCGAGCCGACGGAGAGGGCGGCCGCGAGCACGTCGGCGTCCTGGCAGGAGATCACGCCAACCTCTCCGCGACCCGGAACTCGAGCACTCCCCGCAGCTTGCGAAG
>CATPAP010000216.1 GCA_955651875.1 Candidatus Dormiibacterota bacterium | reverse complement strand
CGCCCACATGCCAACCCCGGTCACGGCGGAGGGGCAGATCACCGTGGCGTGCACCCCGGTGCCATCGAGCTCCTTGCTGAGCGAGACCGAGAATGCCAGCATTCCCGCCTTGGCGGTGTTGTACACCGCGTTGAACGGGACCGGCTTGATTCCGGCCATCGACGCCATAGTGATGACATGACCTCGATCGCGTCGGCGCATGCCGGGGAGCAGGTCATGGGTGAGCAGCATGGCACCGAGCAGGTTGACCTCGAGAGCGTGACGAATCTCACCCGCGTCCAGCGCGGTGTACTCACTCGCCTTCTCGATCCCGGCGGTGTGGATGAGGACGTCCGGCTCATGCCCGGCTCGGTCGCAGTCTCCGACGATCCTGCGGCGGTCCTTGGCGTCCGCGACGTCGCCCACGATGCCGGCGCACCCCAGCCGGTCGCGGATGTCGCGCAGGGCGACGGCGTCGTTGTCGACGAGCAGGAGGCGAGCACCGCGATCGGACAACACCCGTGCGATGGTGCTTCCCAGACCCCCGGCGGCGCCGGTGATGAGCACCGAGCGCCCCGCGAGGCCACTCACTGCTGCCTCCGGGCCAGGCGCCTGGCGATGGCCGGGACCAGCGATGGTCACGTGGCCGCGAGGGATTCGACGCATTCGATGGCCTCACCATGTACATTCACGGCATGTCCACAGAGGGGGTGCGGCTGGCACGCGATGCGCTGGCCGACATCGAGCTCGTTGCCCAACTGCGCGGCGCTTTTGCCGAGGCCCAGTCGATCATGGGTCAGACGCTGGCGGGATTCGGCCTCACCGAGCAGAGGTATCACCTCCTCCTTGTGATCGCCGCCGGCGGGCCGGACGGGACTGTCCAGGGCGCGCTGGCCCGCGAGCTGCACTGCCCCGAATCCCGCATCTCCCTCCTCGTCCACGAGCTCGCCGAGGCCGGGCTCGTCGAGGCACTCCGCGACGATTCGGATCGCCGCCATGTGCGTGTGCGCCTGCTTCGGGACGGCGAGGCGATGCTGGGGCAAGCCATCAGTGTGCAGCGTGACGCACTGCACAGCCTCATCGCCAATCTCGAGGTGACCGAGGTCACGCGCTTGGCAGAGCTGGTGGCTCGGACGTACCTGGGACTGGATCTGTCGGTGTCGGTGAAAACGCCTCCGCAACAATCCGGGCGACAAGGTCGCAGAGGCGCGGCGCCACTCGTGCCAGCCACAGAGCCTCCCCCCATAGCCAGGGTGTTGCCATAGCCCGACGCGGCCGCGCCCAGGCCGGCGAGAGCTCGCGCACAGGGGTGTCGAGCACCACACGGACGGCCGCAAAATGCTGCCCGCGTTCGTGCAGCAGGGCACTCTCCATGTCGACGGCGGCGTAGCCCAGGCCGGCCCACCGCGCGCGCTCGGCACCGCTGACGACGTGGCCCACGGTGACCAGAGGGCCGGGGTGCGGGGTAGTCCCACACCGCAGCGCCGCGCCGCGCAGAAGCGCCACCAGGACCGGATCGCACGGCTGCATGGTGCCGGCCTCCAATGCCACTGCAGCGGGGATCACCACCGTCCCGGTGGGCAGACCGCCATCCAGCCCACCCGCGAGGCCGCAACTGATCAGGGTGCCGTAGTCGCGGCCCAGCCGTCGCGACAGGCCAATCCCGCTCCGGTCGACGCGGACAGCGGCGTTGCCGGCGAGCCTGCGGCGCAGCGGGCGCGCCTCGACGGCCATCGCCGCGAACGCCGTCACCGTGCCGGCGTGGCTCACGCTGGGACGATCCTCAGGCAGCGGCATACCCGTGGTCACGGTACCAGCGCACAGCGGATTCCAGCGCCGCGTCGACGCTCGTCGGTGCCACACCGAGCTCATCGGCGGCACGCCGCGAGGCGACGTACATGCGATGACGCGCCATCCGCACCCCCTCGAGCGGCACGACAGGTTGCGAGCCGGGGATCAGCCGGCAGCGGGCCTCGTCCGCCCATCCGGCGAGGAGGGCTGCGGCGTGCGGCATGCGCCGTTGCGGTGGGCGGCGCCCGGAGGCTGCGCCGAGCCGCGCCCAGAGCTCGTCGAAGCTGAGGTTCTCGCCACCGACCAGGTACCGCCGTCCGGCCTGGCCACGCTCGAGAGCCGCGACATGGGCGCGCGCCACGTCCTGCACGGCGACGACATTGAGACCGCCGTCGACGCTGGCGACGACCCGGCCGCGCAGGAAGGTGAGCAGCGCCGCACCGGTCGGTGTGGGCTTCCAGTCGCGTGGCCCGACCGGGGCCGTCGGGAGCACCAGCACGACCGGCAGCCGGGCGGCAAGGGCGGCGCGCTCAGCAGCGATCTTGGAGTCGTGGTACGCGGACCCGCGGTCGACGTCGGCGTGATCGTCCTCAGTGGCAGGACGCCCTCCGCGGGCAGGACCGACCGTCGCTG
Organism: Candidatus Dormiibacterota bacterium; assembly: GCA_955651875.1. Classification (GTDB taxonomy): domain Bacteria; phylum Chloroflexota; class Dormibacteria; order Aeolococcales; family Aeolococcaceae; genus Aeolococcus. The sequence continues at coordinate 1,740 of CATPAP010000216.1, read as the reverse complement.
AGCTGGAGGTCACCACGGCGCGCTTCACCCCGGCGAGGCGCGCTGCCTCGAGGATGCCTGTCGTGCCCCCGACGTTGGTTGCCGCGATCCGCGAACGCTCGCCGGGCGCGAACGAGTAGGCGGCTGCGCAGTGGACGAGCAGCCGGCAGCCGCGCAAGGCGCCGACAAGGTCACCGGCGCGGGTCACGTCACCGGTGACCTCGCGCAGCCCGGGCCGCGCCACCAGCTGGCCCGCACCGCGCACCAGCGCGCGCACCGGGTATCCCGCATCGATCAGCGCATCGAGGATGTGACCGCCGATGAAGCCGGACGCGCCGGTGAGGAAGACCTCGTCACCGATCACCGCGCGCGCTGCCCCACCAGTGTGTCTGTCGCGGCGCGCAGGGTCTGCCGCAGCGACCCCGTCGTGGCGATCACCGCGGTCGGCTCGTAACCACAGTGCGCCATGCAGTTCTCGCACCGCGGATCCTTGCCGCGGCCGTACAGCGACCATTCCGTAGTCTCGAGCAGGTCCCTGTAGCTGCGCACGTAGCCGTCACTGAGCAGGTAGCACGGCCGCTGCCATCCCAACACCGAATAGGACGGGATTGCCCATGCGGTGCATGGGAAATCGACGATGCCCTCGAGGAAGTCGAGGAAGAGCGGCGAGTGGTTCAGCCGCCACTTCTTGCGCCGGCCGTCGGCGAACGCATCGCGGAAGATGGCGCGGGTACGCTCGACTCCGAGAAAGTGCTCCTGGTCGGGGGCGCGCTCATACGCGTAGCCGGGCGAGATCTGCATCACGTCGACCTTGAGGTCGTCGTTGAGGAAGTCGAGCACGTCGCGCACGGTGCTGGCGTCGTCCTGGCCGAAGAAGGTGGTGTTGGTGCTGACCCTGAAGCCCCGTCTCTTCGCCTCGCGAATGGCGGCGACGGCCTTGTCGAAGACGCCGTCGCGGCACACCGACTCGTCATGGCGCTCGCGCAGCCCGTCGATGTGCACCGACCAGGAGAAGTAGGGAGACGGCTTGAATTTGTCGAGCTTGCGTTCCATGAGCAGGGCGTTGGTGCAGAGGTAGACGAACTTCTTCCTCTCGACGAGGGCAGCGGCGATCTGGTCGATCTCCCTGTGCACGAGTGGCTCGCCGCCGGCGATCGACACGATCGGCGCACCGCACTCCTCAACGGCGTCGAGACTCTCCTGGACGGTCAGGCGGCGGGCGAGGATGTCGTCCGGCTGCTGGATCTTGCCGCAGCCGGCGCAGGCGAGGTTGCACTGATAGAGGGGCTCGAGCTGCAGCACGAGCGCGAACTTCTCGCGCCGGTGCAGCCGCTGGCTCATCACGTAGGCGCCGACACGGGCGGTCTGTCGAAGGGGGATGGCCATGGTTCGCTCCTAGGCGTCAGCGCCGGCGTGTGCGGCCAGCGCCATCAGCGGAAAGACGTGCCTGTAGAGGTGGTAGTTGATGTAGAAGTCGCCGGGGAAGCCGGTGCCGGTGTGCTCGGGCTCGTCCCAGGTGCCGCCGCGCTGGCGGTCCACGAGGAAGCGGGCGCCTGCGCCGCTCGACTTGCTCGACCCCGCCCCGGCCGCCTGCAGCGTGAGCATCGCCCAGGCCGTTTGCGACGCCGTGCTGGTGCCGACTCCCGCGAAGGAGTCGTCGCGATAGGACGCGCAGCTCTCGCCCCAGCCACCGTCGGGTTTCTGCACGCGCTGCCCCCAGTGCAGCCCGCGGGACACCTCGCCGTCCGCGATGCGCAATGG
>CATPAP010000215.1 GCA_955651875.1 Candidatus Dormiibacterota bacterium | reverse complement strand
GACGAGGATGTGAAAGGCCACGGCCGGGATGATGCCCGAGCGCGCCCCCGCCGGGTCAGCCGGCGGCCGCCACCGCGAGGATGGGCTGGGTGCCCGCAGCCTCGGCGAGGTCGAGGGCTCGGTCGGTGCGCTCCCACGGGAGGTCGAGGTCGCTGCGCCCGAAGTGGCCGAACGCCGCCACCTGGCGATAGATGGGCCGGCGCAGCTCGAGCGCGGAGATGATCCCGAACGGCGAGAGATCGAAATGCTTGGTGACGAGATCCTCGATGCGCTCGACAGGGACGGTCTCCGTGCCGAACGTCTCCACAAGCACGGACACCGGCTTGACCACTCCGATGGCATAGGCCACCTGGATCTCGCACTTGGTGGCCATGCCGGCTGCAACGATGTTCTTGGCAACCCAGCGCGCCCCGTAGGCGGCGCTTCGGTCGACCTTGGTCGGATCCTTGCCGCTGAAGGCCCCTCCGCCGTGGCGGGCATAGCCACCGTAGCTGTCGACGATGATCTTGCGCCCGGTCAGCCCGGCGTCACCCTGGGGACCGCCGATGACGAAACGTCCGGTCGGGTTGACGTGGCGGATGGTGGCGTCGTCGAGCCACGCGGGTGGGATGACCGCGTTGACCACCTCGTGCTGGACGTCGCTGAAAATCTGCTCGTGCGAGGCATCCTCGGAGTGCTGGATGCTGACCAGGACGTTGTCGACGCGGCGCGGGCGGCCGTCGGCGTCGTACTCCACGGTCACCTGCGTCTTGCCGTCGGGACGCGCCCAGCGCAGCGTGCCGTCGCGCCGCTTCTCACTGAGGCGGCGGGCCAGCCCGTGGGCCAGTTGGATCGGCGCGGGCATCAGCTCCGGCGTCTCGTCACAGGCGAAGCCGAACATCATTCCCTGGTCGCCGGCGCCCCCGGTGTTGACGCCCAGGGCGATGTCAGGAGACTGCTCGTCGATGCACACCAGGACCCCGCACGTCTCGTAGTCGAAGCCGTACTTGGCCCGGACATAGCCGATGTCCTTGATGGTCCGGCGCACGATCCCGGCGATGTCGACGTATGCGTTGGTGGAGATCTCGCCGAAGACAAGCGCCGTGCCGGTGGTCAGGGCCGTCTCGCAGGCCACTCGTCCCAGCGGGTCCTTCTCGAGGACAGCGTCGAGGACGGCATCGCTGATCTGGTCGGCGATCTTGTCGGGATGGCCCTCGGTGACCGACTCTGAGGTGAACAGGCGGCGACGGATGTGACCCATGACGACTCCTTCAATCCCACCGGCGGCCACCCGGACGCCCCGTGCGCCAAGGCCCGCTCCTGTCCAGGACCGCCCGATGGTACCAATGCGTCGCTCCGGCGAGATCACGCACCGTTCGGCCACGCTCTGGCGGCCGAACCCGGGACCGTGTAGTGTTAGCCGCACGTATCACTTATGTCCGGGCGCCCCAACGTCCCGGCGGAGGACCTTGGCGCGTGCCGGTAGACCAGACCCTGCGTTGCCGCGAGTGCGGCGTTGACTTCATTTGGACCGAGGGTGAGCAGGAGTTCTTCGCCTCCCGCGGTCTGACCAATCCCCCATCCCGCTGCCCGAGCTGTCGTGCAGCGCGACGTGCCGCTCAGGGCGGTTCCGGCGGCGGGGGTGGCTACGGTGGCGGCGGAGGCGGCTACGGCGGAGCGCGCTCCAGCGGCCCACGCCAGATGTACGAGGTGACCTGCGCCGGCTGCGGTGGCATCGCGCGTGTCCCCTTCCAGCCCCGAGGCGACAAGCCCGTCTATTGCAGCGACTGCTTCCGGCCCGCGGGCCGTTGAGCGATGCCGCGCCCGAGAGCGCAATCGCGATCGGCAGTCGGGTGACCTTCCCGTACGGTGGCAGCCGCCGTACCGGGACGGTCTCGGACGTCTCGGTGATGCCGGACGCGAGCGGAGCGCGGACGATCTCCTACCTGATCGATGTCGGCACCCGCAAGGTTTTCGTCCAGGGCGAGGGCATCCAGCTGGCCAGCAACGCCCCGGTGGTCGCGTTCGACGCGGTCGCTGAGGGCGTGGCGTACGGGCGCAAGCGACCGCGCAATCCACGCCGCCGCTGACGGTCCCGCCGAACCAGGTGCGGGCCCAGCGGCAGGGTCACGACTGCGTTGGTCGGCGGCCATGGGCGTATTCTTGTTGCGATGGACAATCCGTCTCCTCGGCCTCCTCGGCGCAAGCGCCGCATTCGACGCCATCCGCTGCGGCTTGCGCTCATCGCCATCGGGCTTGCCGCGATCATCACCGGCGTCGGCCTGGTCGCCTTCCCCCTGCTCGGCGTCTGGCAGCGTGGCCACGCCGATCAGACGGCGCTGAGCACATGGAAGAAGGGTGGTTCGCAGGCGCTGCGCGGCGCGATCACGCCGGCGGCGGCCACTCCTCACGTGGTCTCCTGTGGCTCCGGTTCACCCTCGGACTACGCTCTGGTCACGTTCAGCGCGCCGGCTTCCGAGCACTATGGCGGGGTGGCCACCGACGGGACATGGGACTCCCTGCACGACCGGTCCATGGTCCACTACACCGGCACCCCGGGCCCGGGACAGCCGGGCAACTCGATCATCGCCTTCCACCGCGAGCCCAACTACGAGCACATCGACCAGCTCAACGTCGGCGACACGGTGAGCATCCAGAATCGGACGTGCAACACCTTCGTCTACAAGATCACCGGCAGGTGGGTGCTGGATCCCAGCCGGGTCACCCAGCTCGTACCCACCTCGGGCCGGGACCTCACCATGGTCACCTGCACACCGTTCTGGGTCGACAGCCTGCGCATCATTTGGCGCGCCACCCTGATCTCGCCGACCACGTAGCCGCCGGGACCGAGGCCACCGCCGTCGGGTAGCCTTGCCCGCGTGGCAGACAATCCGGACGGTGCCCCGGGCCGCCAACTCTCGCCGGGCATGCGTGCCCAGCTCAACAGCGAGTCGCTGGCGGGGCTGGCGACATTTGGCAGGCGTCCGCTGCTCACCGATCCTCACCAACTCGACGACTGGCGACCTGACGCGGCCGTGGTCGGAGCGCCCTGGGACGACAACACCACCAACCGGCCGGGCGCGCGCTTCGCTCCTCGCGCGCTGCGGGCTGCCACGTACATCAACGGCAGTTATCACCTCGACCTCGGGCTCGAGATCTTCGACCACCTCGAGGTCGTCGACTACGGCGACGCGCTCATCGCCAACGGGCTGTGGGACGTGTCGGCCGCGGCGATCCACGACCGGGTCGGCGAGGTCGCCGGCCGGGGGATCATCCCCGTGGTCATCGGTGGCGACCACTCGATCACCTGGCCGAGCGCCACCGCTGTCGCCCAGCACCACGGCTACGGCAACATCGGCATCATCCACTTCGACGCCCACGCCGATACCGCCGATCAGACCGACGGCAACCTCGCCAGCCACGGCACGCCGATGCGCCGCCTCATCGAGTCGGGCGCCGTCCTCGGGCGCAACTTCGTCCAGATCGGCCTGCGCGGCTACTGGCCCCCGGCCGACGTGGTGGCCTGGATGCGCGCCCAGGGCATGCGCACCCACTTCATGCAGGAGATCTGGGAGCGCGGCATCATGGCGATGCTCGACGACGCCATCGCCGAGGCGCTCGATGGCCCCGCAGCGATCTATCTGTCGCTCGACATCGATGTTCTCGACCCCGGGTTCGCCCCGGGCACGGGCACCCCCGAGCCGGGCGGGATGACCCCGGTGGACCTGCTCCGAGCGGTGCGGCGGATCGCGCTCGAGACCAACCTCGTCGCCATGGACGTCGTCGAGGTCTGCCCCGCGTACGACTGGGCGGACATCACCGTCAACACCGCGCACCGCCTGGTGTGGGAGGCGCTGGCCGGCCTCGCCGCCCGCCGTCGCGATGATGCTGCCCGCGCCGGCCAGGTCAGCCCTTCCTCGGCCGATCCCGGCGCGCCCGCCAGACCCTGAACGCGACGTAGGCGCCTACGACCACGACGGCGCCCGCGAGGCCGATGTAGCCGGCCCGTCCCACGAAGCTGATGGCGCGGTCGAGGTTGTTGCCGATGAGCACGCCGACGACCACGAT
>CATPAP010000214.1 GCA_955651875.1 Candidatus Dormiibacterota bacterium | reverse complement strand
GGATGACCCGCCTGCCGTTCGACATGGGCGTGGCCCATTACGACGAGCCACCGCCCGACCACATCGACGACCTCGACGCCTTGCGCGAGGCCGACCGCTTCCGCTTCGCCAACCAGCTGAGCGCCTGGATCGAGGTCGAAGGAGGCAGCATCACCGGACACGGCTACAGCGGCGGCGGCCAGATCGGCTCGACGACGATGCGGCTCGCCGGCAAGGTGGCGACCTTCGCCGCGGTCGCGTTCCCGGATCGCCAGCAGGCGCCGGTGGTTTCCGATGAGTGTGTGCGGTTCGTGCAGACCACCGGAGGACGGACCGGCGTGCCCGCGCCCCGGCGAGTCAAGTACCCGCCCTTCGTCCAGGTCTCCGCACCGCTGGCATGGACGACGCTGTCGCTGACCCTGCACGCCGACGGCAGCTCATCGCACGAGGTGGTCGGCGCCAGCCCCTTCCCGCGCCACTGGATCTATGACCACGAGGGCAAGCTGGTCCTCAAGTCCGGACTGGTGGACTTCAAGGACTGGTACCATCGGGCCTTCGGATCGCACACCCCCTGGGGCGACGAGGACTCGCCCGCGCTGGTCAGCGAGGTCGAGACCGCGCTGGAGCGCGAACTGTCCGGACACATCATGCGCGGAGGCAGCAAGCCGCGCATCAGCAAGGTGGCGCAGGGAGGAACGCTCGTCAATGAGGGCGACGAGGGTACCGACGTATTCCTGTTGCTTGACGGTGTGGTGTCGGTGGAGGTCAAGGGATCGGCACTCGGCCAGCTCGGCCCGGGAGCCGTACTCGGCGAGCGAGCCCTGCTCGAGGGCGGTAGCCGCACCGCGACGCTGCGCGCGGTGACACCGTGCCGGGTGGCGACGATTAGCGGCGCGGAGCTGGATCCGCAGATGCTCACCGAGCTGGCCGCGGCCCACCGTCGCGAGGAGACCCCCGGCTGACAGTCCTCTCAGCCGCACCGTCCCGCGCCGTCAGCGGTGGTCACCGCGAACACGTGCGGCGCGCGGTGACCGCGCTCTGCAAACGCCATGCGCACCGAGTCGGCCACGGCATCACGCTTGGCGGTGGGAAGAAGCGCGATCGCGCTGCCTCCGAACCCCGCTCCGGTCATGCGCGCACCCCACGCTCCCGCGCCCCGCGCCGCCTCGACCGCGCAGTCGAGCTCCGCGCACGACACCTCGTAGTCGTCACGCAGCGAGGCATGGCTCAGGTCGAGCAGCGGTCCGATCTCGGGTAGGCGGCCGGCGCGCAGCAACTCTGTGACCCGCAGCACCCGGTCGTTCTCGGTCACAACATGCCGGGCTCGCCTCTGCAGCTCGCCGCTCAGCCCAGTCGTCACGTCGTCGAGCGCCGCGTCGCGCAGGGACGGAATGCCGAGGACGGCCGCCGCCTGGGCGCACTGCTCGCGCCGCGCGTGGTACCCACTGGAGCGGTTGTCATGCGCGACGGTTGTGTCGATGACGAGCAACGTGCCGTCGAACCGCTCCGGCTCGAAGGGCACGAGGTCATGCTCCAGACTCCTGCAGTCGAGGAACACCGCGTGCCCGCGCCGGCCGGCGAGCGCCACCAGCGGGTCCATGATCCCTGTCGGCGCCCCGGCGATCGCCTGCTCTCCGGCCTGGCAGCAGCGCGCGACGTCAGTCGCCGCCAGCGGCACCCCGGTGAGACCGCTGGCGGCGAGGACGGTGGCGACCTCGAGGGCAGCGCTCGAAGCCAGCCCCGCACCGATCGGTATGGCGGAGTCGACGACAAGGTCGATGCCGGGAACGACCATCCCCGCCCTGCGCATGGCCCACAGCGCGCCGAGCACCGGTGCAGCCCAGCCGGGGTCGCCTCCCGGGTGGACGTCCTCGAGCCTCATCTCCACCACTCCGCGAACCTGGAGCGAGGCGCAGCGCACAATCCCGTCCGCCCGCAGCCCGGCAGCCACCACGGCGGACCGGTTCATAGTGGCCGGCAGCACCCAGCCGGCGTTGTAGTCGGTGTGCTCGCCGACGAGGTTCACCCGCCCAGGCGACGTCCAGAAGCCCTCCGGCGAGTGGCCGGTCAAACGTGCGAACGCCTGCGCGGCGGCCGTTGCGCCGCTCGCCCTGTCTGCGGTGCTCATGGCAGCGTGATTGTGTTCAAAGTCCGTGCGAAGAGGCAGCTGTGCCCATTCTGTTCGCCACCGTGCCGACCGGCCGCCGACTGTGGTGCATGTTCTCGGCAGTACGCCCCTCCATCCGGCAGCGCGACTCGAGTCGCGCTGCCGTCCTTTTGTCAGCCGGAAACGCCGGCGGCGACGATGCTGCGCTGCTCGCCAGCTGAAGCGTAGGCACCCGGCCGCCCGGGGCTGGTGTTAGCAGACCGCTTCACCCCGGGCAGAAATCGGCGGTAGAATGCGCCCGGGAGCGGCGTCGGCACACCGGTGACCCATCCGGTCGGTGGGGCTGGCCGGGTGTCCTGCCGCGATGGAGAAACAGGGTGACCACCGCACACCTCAACGGCAGCAGCAACCAATTGCTGGACGCGCTTCCCGTGGGAGAACGCGACCGGTGGTTCGCGCCGCTCACCCCCACGTTCCTCGACATCAAAACGGTGCTCTTCGAACCCGGACAGGTCATCGAGTCCGTGTACTTCCCGCTCAACGGCGTCATCTCGCTGGTCACGCCGCTCGAGGACGGAGCCATCGTCGAGGTGGCGACCGTGGGCAACGAGGGGATCGTCGGCGTGCCGCTGGTGCTGGGCGGCTCCCTCGCGGTGCGAGCCATATCGCAGGTCGCCGGCTGGGTGCTGCGCATGGAGTCGAGGGCCTTCCTCGAGGCGGTCAACGGCACGCCGGCAGTGCGCGACCTCGTCAACGACTACCTCCAGGCCCTGTTCGGCCAGATCTCCCAGGCCGCCGCATGCAACCGGCTGCATTCCAACGAGGAGCGTCTCAGCCGCTGGCTCCTGATGAGCCACGACCGCGTCGGTTTGGACGAGTTCGGGATCACCCACGAGTTCCTTGGACAGATGCTCGGAAGTCGACGGGCCACGGTCACACTCTCGGCTGGGATCCTCCAGGCTGCCGGCCTGATCAAGTATCACCGCGGACTGGTCACCATCGTGGACCGTACCGGGCTCGAGTCGGTGTCGTGCGAGTGCTACGGAGTGATCAAGGCCGAGCTCAACGGCGTGCTCGACAAGGCCGGCCGGCGCACCCGCGGCGTCACGGCCTGACGCCCGATGCGCGCGCCGCCGGGGTCAGGCGCAACGCCGCGATCGCAAGCAACGGGCAGATCACGGCGACACCGAGGGCGGCGCTGATCCCTCCCCCGCTGCTGAGGGTCCCGGCCAGCGCTGAGCCGAGTGGCATGCCGGCGATGTTGCACGCGTACGACAGCGCAAACGCCCGTGCGAACATGTGCGCGACCGTGCGCCGCTGGCGCAGCCCGTACAGCGCCACCCAGTAGGGACCGTTGCCGATCCCCACAACGAGCATGCCCACCGCGATGAGCGGGACGCCGCCGGCGACGAGCACCAGCAGCATCCCGAGCGCCGTGAGCACGGCGCCGCCGGACATCACGGCCGGCTCCCGGTCACGGGTGCCGAGCCGCCCGGCGACGAACAGCGCAGCGGCCGCGCCGACCTGCTCGATGACGAAGAGGACACCGAGAACGGTCGTCGACTGGTGCAGGTGGCTCACCACGATGATCGGGAGCACCACGATGACGGTGCCCGGGGCGATGTTCAGCAGCGAGCTGCTGATCGCCAGCGAGACGAGGGTGCGATTGCGCAGGAAGTAGTCGACCCCGGTGCGCGTCTCGTGCCAGATCGACCCGGCGCCGTGCGCGATGCCCGTTTCCGGAACGCCGGTCAGGGCCAGCGCGCTGATGGCGAGGAGCGCGGCCCCGGCGATGAAGACGCCGGCCGGCCCGAGCAGGCTGAAGAGCGCTGCAGCGGCGGCCGGAGCGGTCAGGGCGACGGCGGTGAAGATGGCGGTGTCGACGGCGTTGACGCGATCCCAGAGCGCCTCCGGGGTCATCGAGGGGACCTGGGCGCGGGCCCCCGCCTGGGCGAGCGGTCGCGTGCACGAGAGGAGCACGGCCGCGCCGGCAGCGAGTGGCGCACCGAGCCGTGCGCTCGCGATGAGGGAAGCCACCGCGGTGAAGACGGCGATGGCGACGACGATGTCGAGCCTGATGAAAGCGATGCGGCCGCGCCGATCGAGCAGCGCACCCGCGAATGGGGTGAGCGCCAGGCCGGGGAAGGTCGCCAGGAAGACGACCAGCCCAGCGATCGCGGGCGAGCCGTACAGGCGCAGGCAGGTGAGCACGAGGCTGATCGGGAGCATCCCGTCGAGCACCCAGCGCGAGAGCCCGACGGAGACCGCGAGGGCAGGCATGCCGGGGATCCTCGCGAGCTCGGAATACGAGGGTCTCGCCGACAAATGCGCCTCCTCTGAGTCCCGCAAAGATGCCCGAGAGGATACAGTCGAGTCATCTCACCCCCCGCAACAGCCAGACGATGCGCCTCCGCTACCTGATCCCCGTCCTCCTCATCGTGTGCGTCACCGCGGGCGGTGCCGTCATCGCCCACGCGGCGGGCGACCGGCAGAGAACCTTTACCAACGCTGCCGCCCAGCTGCGCGCGCAGTGGGACCGCGACCAGGCCGCCGGGGTCCCGGCGTCCAGCCTGGCCCCGGTGCGCGCGGAGCTGGCCGACCAGCAGCCGACCGCGACGTGGTGGTCGCCCGGCTGGCTGCAAGACGACGGACACACCCTCATCGACCGGCTCACCGCCCAGACGCAGTCGGCGTGGAATGCCGCGCTCGACGGCCAGCGCACCCAGGCCGAGGCGGTGATCGCACAGTGGACAAGCTTCGCCGCACAGCAGTCCGCCTGGCTCACCGCGAGCGCGGTCGCCTCAGCAGGTCAGTGGACGGCTCAGCTCAGCGCGGCCCCGACCCCGGCGGCGATCGCGGCGCTGGTCACCTCGTGGAAGGCCTTCCTCGCCCAGCAGCAGACCGCGATCGTCAGCGCCCAGCAGGCCAAGCTCGCTGCCGAACTGCAGTCCGCGGGGGGTCCGCAGGTGGTGCTGGCCACCGCCCGCCGCCTCGTGGCCGTCGCCGCCTCCGCGAACCTCGACGCCGGCAACGTCGCCGCGTTGTCGGCCCAGCTGGGCAGCGAGATCGCCTCCAACAGTGCTGACGCGCTGGCAACCGGCGATCAGCTGCTCAGCGCCGTCACCGCCCTCCAGTCGCTGGTCAACCTCAACGACCAGGTCGACGGGCAGATGCTGCCGCTGCTGTACAGCGTCGACCAGGCGCAGGCTGAGGGCACGCCCCACGCCGCCGCGTTCGCCGCCCAGCGCTCGACGATCGCCACCCAGTTCCGCGCCGCGCGCACCGCCGACCAGATCACTGCGGTGGCGCAGGCGGTGACCAGCTTGGAAGCCCAGCTGGCGGCGGAGCTCGTCGCCAACCAGTGCGGGCACCCGGTCGCGGGCGGCAAGGTCATCACCATCTCGCTGTCGCTGCAGGAGATGGTCTTCTACCAGGACGGCTGCGTCGCCAGGGCGACCCCGGTGAGCACCGGTCGGCCCCAGCTGCGCACTCCGACGGGCACGTTCTCGATCTTCTACAAGAAGTCGCCCTTCACCTTCGTGTCGCCCTGGCCACCGAGCTCGCCCTTCTACTACTTCCCGAGCCCAGTGAGTTGGGTGATGGAGTTCGCGGCGGGCGGCTATTTCATCCACGACGCCCCATGGGAGTCTCCAGGCGAATACGGCCCGGGCAGCGAGAACAATCTTTCGGCGGCGAGCCACGGCTGTGTGCATACCCCGACGGCGGTCATGCAATGGGCATTCTCGTGGACGTCGACCGGCACCCCGGTGGTGATCAGCGCCTGAGGCGGCGCCGTCCTGAGCTCCCAGGGGTTTATGTGATGCGCTGAGCAGATTCCCAGCTTGCGCGGCAGCGGGCTCGGCCTGAGCATCGCGTCCGCGGTTGTGGTGGCGCACGGTGGACGCCTCTCTGTTCACGACACCCAGGGCGGTGGCGCCACGTTCCGCATCGAGCTCCCTGGGGCAGAGCTCGGGGACGGACGCGTCAGAGATGCGCTCTGAAGAACGCGACCATGTTGGCCAGCACCGCGGCGCGGTTGGCGTTGAACTGGTGGTCGTCACCCGGGTAGGTGATGTACTGGACGGTCTTTCCCGCCGCCACCAGCGCGGCATCGAGGTGATCGGAGAAGAGCTTGGGAACCTCGCTGTCGCCCACGTCCATGTTGATCTGCACGGCGGCGGTGGTAGCGGCGAGGTAGTTGATCGGCGAGGTGCTGTTCCAGAAGTCGGGCTCGGTCTGCGGCGTTCCGTTGGTGGCGATGACGGATCGCGCGATCTGCTGCTGAATCGGCGGGGGCGGCGCGGTCGGCTGGGGAGGCTGCGGCCAGTTGTAAAAGATGTCGTTGACGGTGCCGAGGACGCCGGCCATGAAGGTGACCGCCCTGAGGTCACGCGAGACCACCATGGCCCGCAGCGCCTCGTAACCGCCGAGGCTGTGGCCGTACAGACCAATACGCGAGGGATCGACGCGCGGGTCGGCCCGCAGCGTGCTGACGAGGTTGAGCACGTCGTACGTGTACGCCGGCGAGAGATACCCGCCCTCAGGCACGCCGTGGCTCTGGCCGTGGCCGCGGTAGTCCGGCTTGAGGACGAGGTAACCGGCGCGCGCGAAGGCGGCGATGAACTGCGCGTATGAGGCGTCGTCGGTACGGTAGGTGCGCGGGTCGATGTAGCCGTGGCAGACGATGATCACGGGCCATCCTGCCGCCGGACGCCGGCTGTCCGGCGTGCTCATCAGCGCGTACTCGGTGAGCCCGTCGGAGACGAATGACACCACGGTGTTGACGTAGCCTCCCTGGTCGCCACCCGAGCGGACCTCGGCCAGCGTGCTCGCCGCGTAGGCGCGGACGCGCATCGCCGCGATGGTGAGCGGGTTGAGCCCGGCGACCTGCGCGGTCGGCGTCGCCGGACGCGCGGCCGGTGTCGACGTTGGGATGGCAGTGCGCACCGCCGTCGAACCGCTCCCCAGGACGGCGTGGTACAGGCCGAACAGAGCCGAGGCCACGACGAGCACCCCGACCCCCAGCGTGATCCTGCGCCGCAACATGACGCGACCAGCATACGCGCGCCCCGTTCTGGCACTGCCTACACTGAGCCGCCGTGCTCCCCGACGCCTCCCCACCGCCGGTTCCCGCGGACGACCTCGCGCTCGCGCTCGAGCTCGCCGACCTGGCCGACGCCGTCAGCGCCGTGCGCTTCCGCGCCGCCGACCTGCGCGTCGACACCAAGCCCGACGGCAGTCCTGTCACCGACGCCGACCGCGCCATCGAGGATCTGATCCGCGCGCACGTTGCATCGGTCCGCCCTGCCCACGCGGTCCTCGGCGAGGAGGGCGGCTCGAGCGGCGACGCTGAATGGCGTTGGGTCGTCGACCCGATCGACGGCACCAAGAACTTCGCACGCGGCGTGCCGGTGTGGGCGACCCTACTCTCTCTGCAGCACCACGGCGACGAGACGTGCGCCGTCATCTCCGCGCCCGCCCTCGGCCGCCGCTGGTGGGCTGCGCGCGGTCATGGTGCGCAGTGCAATGGCGCCGCGTTGCGCGTGTCCGGTGTGTCATCGCTGGAGGACGCCACGCTCTCGTTCACGGATGTGCGCGACTTCGCGCGGCTGGGCTGGGGCGAGGGCTTTGCGCGGCTCGCCGCGGGGTGCCGCATCACCCGCGGCTTCGGTGACTTCTGGTCGCACATGCTCGTCGCTGAGGGTGCCGTCGACTGCGGCGTCGAGCCGATCGTCAACGAGTGGGACGTCAGCGCAGCCCGGCTGATCGTGCGCGAGGCGGGCGGCTCGTTCAGCGATTTCGCCGGGGTCGACCACTGCCGCGGCGGCAACGTGGTGACGAGCAACGGGCGCATCCACGCCGCCATCCTCGCCTGCCTGGCAGCGTCACCGCCTGCGGAGGTAGGTGGCGCGTAGGCCCTACTTCGGCCGCCCGGTGTCCGCCACGATCACGCACCGTTGTCGCCGCCAGGCGACCCGTGACTGGAGGACGCCACCCCATGACGACGCTGCAGTGCCCGGTGTGCGGGGAGTGGGTCGATGACTCGTCGAATGAGTTGTGCCCGACGTGCGGTGAGGTGATCAGCCCCGACGACGGCTCGAGCTGACGCGCGCAGAGGTCAGCGCGCGCCGGCACCCTCGCCGACCGGCAGCTCCGCATCGATCCACGCCTGCAGCGCGTCACCGGACTCCCACGAGGTGATCAGCGCGTAGCGCGGCTCCGGTCCTGGGTTGTGCACAACGTGCCAGAGCCGCTGCGTGTCGATGATGAACTGCATGCCCGCGTGCAATGGGATGCGCGACTCTGTCGCCTCGTCCTCCTTGTCCTCGCGCAGGATGAAGGTGGCGTTGTTGTCGGTCAGCTCAAGCCAGGAGCGCACCACCCACCCCTCGCCGTCGGGGTTGAGCCGGTTGTTGTCGTCGAGGTGGAGCTGGCGGCGCGCGAACGGCTCGTCGCTGGGGTTGAGCTTGATGACGCGCACGCGGCCGTAGCGCGCATCGACGGACTCGACGTAGTGCACGAACGATGGCGCGATCTCGCGGTTCCTGGTCCAGATGCCGTCCTTGTCGGGCTTGCCGTGGTCCCAGAAGCCGGCGCATTCCATCTCGCCGAGCGCAGACGCGAGCGGGGCGAAGTTGGTGTCTCCACCGCTCTTCCAGTCCATGTACTCGAGACCCATCCACTCAGTCGACGGGATCGCGGGGACCTCGTGGTCGTGGAGGATGACGAAACCACTCTCGTCGAAGATCGGCAGCTTGCGGTGGGCCATCGGCGGGGACTCCTTGTGGAAGCGGCGACACAGACAACGCACGGGCCAACGG
>CATPAP010000213.1 GCA_955651875.1 Candidatus Dormiibacterota bacterium | reverse complement strand
CGCGAAAGGCCCGTGTGTACTGCAATCTGCAACGGCGGCAATCGATCTTTGGGTTATCCTAACCCGCCCCCAGGGTAGCCAAGCTGGTTAAGGCAACGGTCTGTAAAACCGTGTATCGATGGTTCGAGTCCATCCCCTGGGACGGTCCATGAAAACAGTGAACACACAACGTTTGACCGCCGCTGATCGAGCCCTCGAGGACATTCGCGATGGCCGATGGACAGCGGCGCTGCGCAACGCCGACGAGGCGCTCGCCGAAGGCAGCACGGAGGTCTGGCTCCCCCGGCTGCGTGGTGTCGCGCTCACCAACCTGGGACGCGTCGACGAGGCGGTGACCATCCTCGAGACCGTCGCCGATGAGGATCCGTCGCCCGTCATCCTCCATGAGCTCGCTGCCGCACGGATCGCCAGCGACGACCTGCTCGGCGCGCGGCGGGCGGTGAACCAGGCGATGGCCGCCAATGCGGCAGCGGCGCACACCCGGCGCGCCGCTGCGCTCCTCGCCATGCGCAACGGGGACTGGGCGACCGCCGAGGTGGAGCTGCGCTCTGTGGTCATCGAGGACCAGTTCGACATCGAAGCGCTGAACAACCTTGCCATCTGCCTGGTGCAGCGGGGCCGCAGTGGTGAGGCCATGCAGTACATGGGACACGCGCGCTCCCGCGGACAATCGACGCGGCACTGGCAGCTGCTCGACCACAACTACGATCTCCTCGTCTCCAACCGGCGTCCGGGCGACGACGACAGCGCACCCGTGCCCGCTCCAACAGACGCCGTTCGCGAGGACGACGGACCGCGGCCCTCGATGGCGGCCGCGATGATTCGCGCGGGCTACGAGGCCCGCAAGAATCCGCAGGCCAACCATCCTCTGTCGATGAGCCAGGGCTTCTATCGCGTCATGGTGGCGCTGCTGCTGCTGACGGTGCTCGTCACCCTCATCGGGGCGTCCGTGAAGGAGCCGCCGCTTGCCGTCTTCGCCGCCATCATCATCGGCGTGTCCGGCGTGTACTGGTGGCGCACGCGGCGGGGAAGTCACCTGATGGTCCTGCCGACGAGCGCTCGCCTGCGCACCTCCCCGCGGCGCCGGCGCGGCTAAGCGGTCAGGGAGTCAGAACCACCTTCATCGCCTCGCGGGCGGCAAAGAGCTCGTACCCGCGCACCGCGTCGTCGAGCGGGAGCCGATGGGAGATGATCGATGCGGGATCGGCTGCGCCTGAGGTGATCAGTGCCAGCGCCTCGTCCCAGCGGCCGACGACGTTGGCGGTGCCGCAGAACTTGAGGTCGATGGCCTTGACGAAGGCGAGATTCAGGGGGAACTCCATCTCGGGCTCGGAGTACACGCCGATGACGCTGATCCGCCCGCCGGCGCGGACCACGTCGATGGCGCCCGTGAGCGCGGGGATGGCGCCGACACACTCGAGGAGGACGTCGGCTCCCCTGCCGTCGGTGTGGTCATGGACGTGGCTGGGCACGTGGACCGCCGCCGCGTCGACCGGGACTGCGCCGAAGCCCTGGGCCATCTCGAGCCGCTGCGCCACCGTGTCGACGGCGTAGATCACCGACGGGTTGAAGGCACGTGCCGCCTGCACCGCCATCAGCCCCACCGGACCGCATCCCTGCACCACGACGACGTCGCCCGGTTCGATGCGCGCCTCGACTGCGCAGTCGTAGGCGGTGGTGAAGATGTCGCCGGCGAACAGCACCTGCTCGTCGGTCATGGAGGCATCGATGACACGCAGGCAGAGGTCGGCGTGGGGAACGCGCACATATTCCGCCTGCGCTCCGTTGAGATCGCCGAGGAACATGCCGTAGCCGAACACGCGCTGGTCGGGACAGCGACTGAACAGCCGCTTCTTGCAGAACCAGCAGGCCCCGCAGGGAATCGTGAAGGAGGCGAGGACTCGGTCGCCGGGCTTGACCGATCGCACCCCCGGGCCGGTCTCCTCGATGACGCCGGCGAACTCGTGCCCGAGGATGCCGCCCGAGACCATGCCGGGAATGCGACCGTTGACGACATGGAGGTCGCTGCCGCAGATCGCGGTGGTGGTGACCCTCACGATGACGTCGGTCGGGTCCTCGACACTGGGGCGGGACACGTCGGCCATCTCCACCCGTCCGGTGTCGACGAAGGTCAGTGCGCGCATCGACAGCTCCCTCGCTCCTCTGGCCCGGGGCCGACGTCAGCTGTCGTTTTCGGCCGCGTGCCGCTGGGTGACGCGGTCGCGCAGTGACTCATCTATCTCGCCCTTCTGACCAGCCTCGCGGCGCAACCAGAACGGCAGTCCCTCGGCGTCGTGCTCGGCGGTGCGCCGGCGAATCTCGATGAAGCTGCGCAGCGCCTCTTCGACGCTTGCCTGGAGTGGCTCATCCCCGCCGACGAGTTGGCCGACGATGTCGTCCGGGATCACCACGGTGTGGGGCGGCGGCGGCGGCGGGGTGGAGTTGAACAGGCGACCCAGCCAGGACATGGCGCGAGTGTAGCGCCCGGATCGCGGGCTCTCCGCGAGGACGGGCGCCCGACGTCCCACTGTGGGCGGTAGGCTGCACCCCATGGCCACCAGGACCGCACCGCGGATGGAATGGACCGGTCAGCCGGAGGCGGATGCGCTGGTCGCGAGCGACCCCCGCGCGCTCCTGATCGGCTTCTGCCTCGACCAACAGATCCCTGTCGAGAAGGCGTTCCTTGGGCCACTGGAGATCCAGCGCCGGTTGGGCAGCCTCGATGCGCAGCAGCTCGCCGGCATTGACCCGGGACGCTTCGAGGCCGCCTTTCGCGAGCGCCCCGCGATCCACCGCTTCCCGGCCAGCATGGCCGCGCGCGTGCAGGCGCTCTGCGCAACCATTGCCACCGAGTACGGCAACGACCCGACGCTCATATGGCGCGACGTCAAGGACGCGGCCGAATTGCTCCGCCGGCTGCGGGCGCTCCCAGGCTTTGGGGAGATGAAGGCGCACATCGTGCTCGGCGTGCTGGCCAAGCACCTCGGCGTCAAGCCGCGTGGCTGGGCCGAGCTCGTCCCGGACTTTCCCACCCTCGCGGACGTGCGCACCGTGGCCGAGCGCGAGCGATATCAGGCGGGCAAGCGCGCTCACAAAGCCGCAATGCGTGCCCAGACTGCGGTTGCGCCGGCCGGGGTGGACGCGCGGCGTGGCTAACGTCACCGTCCGCGAGGACGGCGGCGTCCGGATCGTCCAGGTGGGACCGATGGGCCCCTACGGCAACAACGCCTACATCGTCCGCGACGTCGCCGCGGGCGCGTCACTGCTCGTCGACATGCCGCTGGAGGAGGGACCCCTGCTCGCGGCGATCGCAGCCGAGGGCGGCGTTCAGCGGGTGGTTGTCACGCACTGGCACCCGGACCACTGGGCGACATACGACGCCGTGCGTGCGGCCACCGGGGCGCCGGTGCACGTCGGGGCTGCGGAGGTGAACATCCCGGAGCAGCGCGTCGACGGCCGGCTCGATGACGGCGCAGAGGTGAGGGTCGGAGCCATCCGGGTCGGCGTCATGCACACCCCGGGGCACACCCCCGGGAGCATCTCTCTGCGCGTCGGCGGCGCCGTGATCACCGGCGACACGCTTTTTGCGGGCGGACCGGGGAGGACGTTTGCAGCCGGGGACCTCGAGACGGTCATCGCCAGCATCGAGGGGAAGCTGCTCGCCCTGGCGCCGGAGACGATCGTCCTCCCCGGCCACGGGGACAGCACCACCATCGAGGCCAGCCGTCGCGGCGCTGCCGCCTATCGGCTCTCGCCGCGTCCGCCGAGAAGCTTCGGCGACGTCGAGTGGCCGTTGGGTTGACGCAACGAGGGGGCGGCGCCAACGTCCGCGCCTTCACCTGCTATGGCTACCAGCGATACCAGCGCCCGCCTCCGCGGGGAAGCACGAAACCGATGAGCAGGAGCGCGACAGCGATGATCGCGATCCACCACAGCAGGTGCAGCACGAATCCGGCGCCGCCCAGAATGAGCACGAGGAGCAGGAGCAGGACGAGCCATCCCATGTCGTTGCCTCCGTGTCAGCGTGGTGGGGACGTGACGGAGGTCAGCGTCCCAGCAGACTGAAGAGGGTCACCGCGAAGAGCGTCACCGAGAAGCCCGCGATCAGGGTGATCCCAAGCCAGTCACGGACGCGCACCACGAGCCGGCGTCTGCGCACGGCCTGCCGGCGGCCGCTCAGCGAGGCCGACACGGTCCAGCCCGGTTGGGTCATGGTTGCGGGGTTGCCGCCGTCCAGGGGCGGTGCAGTAGACAGCAAGTCCAGCCTCCGAGTGATGTATGAAACCGAAGCAGGTAGAGTGCTACCCGCCTCTAATCCTACAGTGTAGCTATCACGTTATGCATTAGGTAGAGGGTAACGATCTTGAACGGGAGCTCACCCCGCCAGTGCTGCCCTCACGCTCGGCGGCAGCGGCAGGTCGGCGACGTCGTCCGCAACCAGGATCGGCGCGCCGACTCGAGTCTCGAAGGGCAGCACCCCGGACCAGATGCGCCGCCTCTGGTCTGCAGGCGCGTCCACCGGTCCGTGGCGGCGCACCTTGGCGGTGGCAGTGTCCAGCGGCAGCGACACGATCTCGGTGGCCTTCAGTTCGCTCGCCTTGGGGGCGCGCACCTCCGCCCACCGTCCCGGCAGAACGTGCTCGACGATGACGCGCAGCGCCGCCATCTTCTCGTCAGTGCCCCGCACCGGCGTGGCGACGCCGAACACCATCGCCGAGCGGTAGTTGAGAGAGTGGCTGAAGGCCGAGCGCGCGCACACGATTCCGTCGACGGCGGTCACGGTGACGCACACGCGCACCCCACCGGCAAGCTCACCAAGCATGCGGCTGAGGGTCGAGCCGTGGATGAGGACGCGGTCACCGTCGCGCGCGTGCACGGTGGGCACGGCGTAGGGCCAGCCGTCGACTGTGAATGCCACGTGGCAGACGCGCTCGGCGTCGAGGATCTCGTTGATCGTCACGGCGTCGGTCACGCCCCGCTCCGGATGCCGGCCGTACTCGAGAAGCGGAGACGCAGTCATGACAGCTCCTTGGGATTGTCGCGGCGAGCTCATTGTGCCGCTCAAAAGGTCATGGGCGGTGCGAGCCAGCGCACCTGGCAGCACACCGCGCCAAAATGGCCTCGGCCGGACCACGCATCAGCGTGACATTCCGCCACTCGACCAACGATGCTCATCCCACTGGTGATGACCGGCAGTCCTCCGTCCATGCTCATTCTCGTCACCGGGACAACCGGCGCCCATGCTGTTTCAGCTCCAACGGTGGCCTGCGAGGCGGTAGCTATTACGAGGTGACACAATCGAGCCCGTGACAGATTTTCGCGAGTTGCCAAGGGACCTGCCTGTCCCGGTTGATGACGGCGCGTCGGACCACCTCATGGGTATGGTGATCCCGTCAGTAAGACTGATGTCTACCCATGGCGTCGAGGTTGACCTGGCCGATGCTGCACGGCAGCGAGTCGTCGTCTACGCGTATCCGCGCACGGGCAAGCCAGGTGAACCGCTGCCCGAAGGATGGGATGGCATCCCCGGTGCGCGTGGTTGCACTCCGCAGAGCTGCGCCTTCCGGGATCACGTCGATGATCTTGCCGCCTACGGGATCAATGTAATCGGGCTCAGTGCCCAGTCGCCCGATGACCAACTGGAGTTCGCCACTCGCGAGCACATCCCGTACCCGCTTATGAGTGACCCTTCCCTGGAGATGGCTGTCAAGCTGCTCCTGCCAACCTTCGCGGTCGCCGGAATGCGACTCTATCGACGCCTGACCTTTCTCGCTCGCCAGGGGCGGGTGGAGAAGGTCTTCTACCCGGTCTTCCCACCTGATCGAAATGCTGCCGACGTTCTTGCTTGGCTCGCCGGCCAGGCGAGCTAATCGTCACTCACAGACGCATCAACGCAGGAACGTCGACCCCGCAGTCTGCCGCGCTCGCGGCAGTCAGATGGACGTACCCGCACGGGGAGTCGAACCCCGGTTACCACCTTGAAAGGGTGGTGTCCTGACCGCTAGACGATGCGGGCGCTCGCCGAATCTTAGGTGGCGCGAGCTCCGCGAGCCGGGCGCTGAACGCTCCTCTTCCGGAGCCGCATCGCCCCGTATACTCGGCCCAGTCCCCGTCCGTACTGAGGAGCCACATGCCCGTTCGAGAGATCGCCGGCAAGACGATCGGGTTCGGGATCACCGCCCTGGCGCTGATCGCTGGCGGGCTGCTCGTGCTGCTCGGTCCGCACGCCTACAACGACTACCTCAACGTCGCTCTCGGCGTGATCCTGATCGCGTTCGGTCTGGGCGCGGGCGGCTTCGGGACCATGGTCATCCTCGGCGTGATCCTCGACGTCCGGGCCCGCGAGCGCGAGACCCGGCTCCAGGTCACGCCGCGCGCGGGACCCCCCACGCCGCCGCCCCCCTGGGGGATGGGCGACATCGGCCGGCCCGGTGGGGGCGGAGGCGTGGCGCGGGTCGGTGAAGGTCCGCGAGGGGGAGGCTCGGTTCGTGTCATGAGCGTCTCGATCCGCAACTGGGACGGCCCCCTGCTCATTGGCGTGCTCATCGCCTGGACGGTCATCGCGCTGCTCATCGCCGCCCCGAGGTGACCGACGCCCGCATCCCGATGCGGACGCGATTCGCTCCCTCCCCCACCGGGCCGCTGCATTTCGGCTCGGTGCGCACCGCGCTCTTCGCCTGGCTGGCGGCCCGCTCAACCGGCGGCCAGTTCATCCTGCGCATCGAGGACACCGACCAGGGGCGCTACCTCGAGGACACCGAGGCCCTGATCATGGAGACACTGCTCTGGCTGGGCCTCAGCTGGGACGAGGGACCCGAGGTTGGCGGCCCGCACGGCCCCTACATCCAGTCGATGCGAACGGACCTCTACCGCGAGCACGCCGGACTGCTGGAGGCCCGCGGCGCGGCGTACTGGTGTACGTGCACACCCGAGCGCCTCGCTGAGATGCGCGAGCAGCAGCGCGCGGCGCGCATGCCGACACGCTACGACCGTCGCTGCCTCAGCCGCCAGGACGACGTGCGCAAGGAACGCGCGGCCGGCGCTCCGGCGGTGCTTCGCCAGCTGATGCCCCCCGGCCGAACTGCATGGGATGACGTGATCCACGGTGAGATCTCGTTCGACAACGCCGACATCGACGACCAGGTGCTGCTCAAGTCGGACGGGTTCCCCACGTACCACCTCGCGGTGGTGATCGACGACCACCTCATGCAGGTCAGCCACGTGATCCGCAGTGATGAGTGGATTCCGTCGACGCCCAAGCACCTGACCTTGTACAGCGCGCTGGACTGGACGCCACCGCGGTTCGCGCACGTGCCGCCGGTGCTGGGCGAGGACCGCCAGAAGCTGAGCAAGCGGCACGGGGCGCGCAACGTTCTCGAGTACGGAGAGCTCGGCTACCTCGCCACGGCGGTGGACAACGCCATGGCCCTGCTGGGGTGGTCGTCCGGCACCGAGGACGAGGTCTTCACGCTTGCCCAGCTGGTGGAGCGCTTCTCGCTCGCGCGCGTCCACGACTCCGCTGCCGTTTTCGACCAGAAGCGGCTCGATTCACTGAACGGCCAGCACATCCGCCGCCTCTCCACCGAGGAGCTCGTCGAGTTGCTCGAATTCTGGCTGCCGGGGACGAGCAAGGAGACCCGACGCAAGCTTGTACCCCTCCTCCAGGAGCGGATGGTGGTGATGCGCGACGCCGGCACCCTGGCGTCGCCGCTGCTCGGCGACGCGCCGTGGGACGACGACGTGGTGTTCCCTCCAAGGAAGGTGGATGCTGCAACGGCCATCGCCCTGCTGGATGCGACCTGCGCCGAGGTGTCTGGCGCAGGACTCGAGGACATCACCGCGCTGCGCGAGCGGCTCACCGCATTCCTCGACGCGCGTGGCGTCAAGGCCCGTGACGGGTTCCGTGTTCTCTACATCGCCGTACTCGGTCGGGCTCAGGGAGTGCCCGTGTTCGACGCGATGGCGTTCATCGGAGCTGAGAAATCCATGCAGCGCCTGCGTGCTGCACGCGCGCGCCTCGAGCTCTAGCCGGGCGTGGCCTCGACCGCGCCCGCGGCGGCGATGTCCGACGCGGTGCCTCGCCGCGGCCCAAGCGCGACGTAGACGACCACAGTGACGACAAAGCCCACCACGAAGCTGATGTCGCCGAACTGCGGCGCGTCGGCAGGCACCACCCCGACAAACAATGTCTGGTTCCAGAATGGGAATGAGGCCGCGATTCCGGCGAGCATCGCGACGATTCCCTTCCACGGCCGGTGCCTCGCGTCGAAGAAGGTCGCCTGGCGGTAGCGGCCGCGCCGCAGCGTCCAGTCGGTGAGCACCACGGCAATGAACGGAACGATCCAGTAGGTGTTGAAGAAGAGAAAGGCCTCGTACTTGCCGCCCGGCGCGGCGTTACCGGTGAGTCCCACGAAGTATCCGATCACCCCGAATCCCATCGCCACGAGCGCGCGGCGGCGGCGGAGGGTGAGCCGGATGCCAAGGGTGAGGAACGACATCGCGGCGCTGTAGAGGTTGAGCACGTTGGCTGCGATGGCCCCGACGGCGATGGCCACGGTGGCGATCAGGCCGAGTGCCTGAGGCAGCGGCTTGACGAACTGGTCGGTGGGGACGTCATTCGGACCCCACGAGGTTCCCGCGACGGTGGCGAGGGCGGCGCCGGCGATCTCGAGGACCGCGCACGACACGAACAGCCCGAGGCCTGCAGCGAGCGCCACCTTGAGAGCGCCCGTGCCTTTGGGCAGATAGCGTGCGTAGTCGGCACCGTACGGATTCCAGCTCACCGCGTACGCATACGCGAAGAACACCGCGAGGATGAAGGCGCCGATCTGGCCACCGCCGGCGGCAGGAGCGCCGGGGTTGAAGCCGGCAGACGGGATCGCCCGGCTGAAGATGTACAGGCAGCAGACCGCGAACACCAGGCCGAGGAACGGAAAGATGACGCGCTCGAACTGGTGCACCATGTTGTAGCCGACAAATGCGATGGCCACCTCGATGGCAACCACCAGGGCAAGGGCGAGCCAGAACGTCGGCACCGGCCAGCCGACGCGCTCGAAGAACGTCTGCACCGCAAACGCGCCGCTGACCGAGTTGACCGCAACCCATCCGGCGCCCGAGGTGACCGTGTTGAGCGCGGCAGGCAGCAGGTTGCCGACGTATCCGAACGCGCCGCGGCTCTGGATGAGCTGAGGCACGCCGTAGCGTGGTCCGAAGGTGGAGAGCCAGCCGTGGGTGATCGAGCCGAGCGCGGTGCCGAGGACCAGCCCGACCACGGTCATCCAGAAGCCGCCACCGAAGAGCACGACGGGCAGTACGCCGACGTAGACGGTGGCGAACTCGAAGTTCGGCGAGGTCCAGGTCCAGAACAGCTGCAGCGGACCCCCGTGGCGTTCTCCGGCGGGGATGTACTCGACGCCACCGGGCTCGATGCTGACGACGCGCTCGCCGTAGTCGCCCTCGCGAACCGGTACTCCGGTCTCCGGCGGGTCGGCTGTGATCGAACTCATCGGGGCAGTCCTCCCCTGCGCCTCTATCGGGGCGGATCCTATCGAGGAGCCCCGCGACGGCGGCGGCCGCAGTGGTAGATTGCGTGTACCGGGGTGCCCCGTGTGGGGCTGAGAACACACCCGCGAACCTGATCTGGGTCATGCCAGCGTAGGAAGTACCGATGGATCGCATCGCCCGCGCTCTCACCATCGCCTCGTCTGATTCCGGCGGAGGCGCGGGGATCCAGGCCGACATTCGCGCATTCGCAGCAGCCGGTTGCCATGGCAGCACGGTCATCGTCGCGCTGACGGCGCAGAACACGCGAGAGGTGCGCGACATCCACGCGGTGCCGCCGCAGTTCATACGGGACCAGGTCGACGCGGTGTTCGACGACATCGGGGTGGATGCCGTCAAGACCGGCATGCTGTTCTCCGCGGAGATCATCGCTGCGGTCGCCGACTCGCTCACCGATCGCGGCGTGCCCCTCGTCGTCGACCCCGTGATGGTCGCGAGCTCCGGCGCGCGGTTGCTGCGCGACGATGCCGTCGCCGTCATGGTGGGCCGCCTCTTTCCGCTCGCCACGGTGGTTACGCCCAACCTTGCCGAAGCCGAGGCGCTCACCGGCCTGACCGGGTCGCGGCGCGAGCTTGCCGAAAGCCTCGCCGCCATGGGAGCCGCGGCCGTCATCGTCACGGGTGGTCATGGCCGCGACGCCATCGACCATCTCTACGACGGCCGCCGCCATCATGAGATCCCGGTGGCTCGCCATCCGGTGGCGGCAACACACGGCGCCGGGTGCACGCATTCGGCGACGATCGCCGCTCTGCTCGCGCAGGGATGGCCGCTGGTTGACGCCGCCCGCGCCGCGGCGGAGGTCGCATCGCAGGCGGTGGCGCGCGGGCTGGAGGAGATCGGCGCCGGCGAGGGGCCGGTCGACGTGCTCGACGTGCGCAGCCGGGTTCGGGTGCCGCCGGTGTTGAGCGCGGGAGGACGATCATGACATCCGACACGGCCCGGCTCGCCGGTGCCGCCGCGATGTCGACGGGTGAGTCACTGCGGCGCATCCGCGAGCAGCGGCCGCTGGTGCATCAGATCACCAACTTCGTGGTCATGAACGAGACCGCCAACGCCACGCTGGCGATCGGCGCGCTGCCGGTGATGGCGCACGCGCCGGAGGAGGTCGCCGAGATGGCCACCGTCGCGGGTGCGCTGGTACTCAACATCGGCACCCTGACCACCGAGTGGATCGATTCGATGGTCCTCGCCGGCCGTGCCGCCAACGCCGCCGCTGTGCCCGTGGTGCTCGACCCCGTCGGCGCGGGCGCGACGGTGCTGCGGACGCGCAGCGCCCGGCGCATCCTCGACGAGGTTGCGGTGGCCGTGGTGCGCGGCAACGCTGCGGAGGTCGCCACCCTGGCCGGACGGCCCGCGATGATCCGCGGCGTCGAGTCCGTCGGCGACGGCGATGACATCGGAGATCTTGCCGCCGCGGCGGCGGCAGCGCTCGGTTGCACCGTGGCGGTGACCGGGCCCGTCGACGCGGTGAGCGATGGCCGGGCGACGTTCCGCGTGGCCAACGGAGATCCACTGCTGGCCACCGTCACCGGCACGGGCTGCATCGCCAGCGCGATCACCGGCTGCTTCGCTGCCGTCAACCGTGACCAGCCTCTTCGCGCCGCGGTGGAGGCTCTCGTGGCACTCGGGGTCGCCGGCGAGGACGCGGCCCTGCAGAGCCGTGGACCGGGGAGCTTCCATGTGGCGCTGTACGACGCGCTCTACGCGCTGTCGCCAGACACCATCGACGGCCGCGCCCGGCTCACCGAACAGTGAGGCTGCACGCGGTTGTCGACACCGTCGAGGTCGCCGAGGAGGCGGTGGCAGCGGGCGCCACCGTCGTCCAGGTGCGACTCAAGGACGCGGGGACGGTCGCCCGCGCGAAGATGGGGCGCCGCCTGCGCCGTCTTCCGGCCATCCTCGTCATCAACGACGATGTCGAGGCCGCGCTGCGCTGCGGCGCCGACGGCGTGCATCTCGGACAGAGCGACCGCGGCGCCGAACGCGCCCTCGCGGCGGGACTCCTCGTCGGGATCAGCGCGGCCGACGTCGCCGAGGCGGAGGAGGCGCAGGGACTGGGCGCCACGTACATCGGGGCGGGGCCGATCTGGGCGACCCCCACCAAGGCGGACGCCGCCTCGCCGATCGGCCTGGTGGGACTTGCGGCCATCTGCGCTCGCGTGCGGATTCCCGTCGTCGCCATCGGAGGCGTCGACGCCAGCAACGCCGCCGAGTGCATCGCCGCCGGTGCGGCCGGCGTCGCGGTGGTGCGCGCGGCGCGCGACGCCACGCGAGTGAGGGCAGCTGTCGACGCCGCGCTCGAGGTCAGCGCCTCACCCTGATCGCCGCGAGTCCGCGCCGCGGTGAGCGGCGCCCGTCAGTCGAGGAAGTCGGCGAGCCTGCGGCTGCGCGAGGGGTGGCGCATCTTGCGCAGCGCCTTGGCTTCGATCTGCCTGATGCGCTCGCGCGTGACCCCGAAGCGGCGGCCCACCTCGTCGAGCGTGCGCGGGTGGCCGTCGACGAGCCCGAAGCGCAGCTGGATGACGCGACGCTCGCGCGGGGTGAGCGTGTCGAGGATATCCTCGACCTCAACGCCGAGCATCGTGCTCGCAGCGGCGTCCTGCGGCCGGAGTGCGCCGGTGTCCTCGATGAGCTCGCCGAGCTCGGCGTCGCCGTCGTCACCGACAGGCGTCTCGAGCGACACGGGATCCTGCGCGACGCGGCGGATCTCCTTGACTCGCTCCGGCGTAAGTCCGAGCTCCTCGGCGATCTCCTCGTCGTCGGGCTCGCGGCCGAGTTCCTGGACGAGCCGGCGCGCGACGCGCGCCTGGCGGTTGACCAGCTCGACCATGTGGACGGGGATGCGGATGGTGCGGGCCTGGTCGGCGATCGCGCGGGTGATGGCCTGGCGGATCCACCACGTGGCATACGTGGAGAACTTGTAGCCGCGGTGGTAGTCGAACTTGTCGACGGCGCGGAGCAGGCCGAGGTTGCCCTCCTGGATGAGATCGAGGAACGGCATGCCGCGGCCGAAGTACTTCTTGGCGATGCTGACCACAAGGCGAAGGTTGGCCGCGGCGAGAAGGTGCTTGGCATCGTCGTCGCCGGCCTCGATGCGCTGCGCGTAGAGAACCTCCTGTTCCTTGGTGAGCAGCGCGACCTCGCCGATCTCGCGCAGGTACATGCGCACCGGGTCGTCGAGCGAGACCGCCGTGCTGACGTCGACGAGGGCGGGGGTGTCCTCCTCCTCATCGGCGTTCTCGACGCCCTCACCCGCGATGGCGATGCCCATCTGGCGGAAGGCGTCGAAGAGGCGCTCGAGCGCATCCGGCTCGAGCTCCATGTCCGGGAATGCGCCGACGATGTCGTCGGCGGGGATCTCCCCGTGCTCCTTGCCGCGCACGATGAGGCCTTCGGCGGCGACCACCAAGGGGTCGAGCGCCGCGCCCGTGGCGCGCGTCGGCGTCAGCGTTGCGCTTGCCATGCTCTCTCCGTCTGCTCTCCCAATCCGCCGCTCAGGCGTCCCCCTCCACGTAGAGGGTGACGGTTTTGGCCCCGAGTCTGCATCGTCCCGCCAGCGCCAGCGTGCGGAGAGGCGGTTTCCTGATCCTCGTCGTGCCGGTGCGCCATGCCCTGTTCACCGGACCTCCGTGGCCACGCGTCCGATCCTACGCGCACACGGGCTTTCGCGCGCGCGCCGTCAACGATCGGTGACGCGCTCGTGCTCGAGGAGG
>CATPAP010000212.1 GCA_955651875.1 Candidatus Dormiibacterota bacterium | reverse complement strand
GCCCAGCGAGAGCATCTGTTGGCGATGCCGCACCTTGGTGAATGCCTCGAGCGGCGCGCCGCCAACGCGCTGCGTCGGCGAGTCCGGCGTTTGCAGGCCCGGGTACTCGGTCTCGAGGTCGACGAGCTCGTGGAAGAGCCGGTCGTACTCGGCGTCGGAGATCTCGGGGTCGTCGAGGACGTAGTAGCGCTTCGCGTGATGGTCGACGAGGTCGCGCAACTCGGCCACGCGGGTTCGCGCGGCCTCGGGGATGGTCGGTGCCTTGGTCACGGCTTGCCCTGCCACGGCTTCAATCGAGGAGCGGGTAGATCGCCGAGTCGGCCACGGCGAAAATCTTCATGCCGGCGCTGTCGAACTTGATGACCACCTCCTCGCCGGAGCGCGTCATCGTGCTCTTGAGGATGGTGCCCTCGCCGAGCTTGGGATGGGCGATGCGCATGCCCTCGCGATAACGCTGCGGCGGCAGTTCGACGGGGTTGGGCCGGACCGCGTGGGCGTGCACCGCGGCGCGCACCGCCCCAGGGGTGCGCGGCGGCGACGGCATCGCGGCGCCGGGGCGGCGGACGATGTCGAGGAGGTCGGCGGGGAGGTCGGCGAGGAAACGCGACGCCTCGGCGAGCTGGGGTGAGCCGTAGAGGTGACGGCGGAAGGCGTGGAGGACGTAGAGGAGGCGCTGCGCCCGGGTCACTCCGACGTAGGTGAGCCGGCGCTCCTCGGCGACGCCGCTGTCGCCCTCCTCCAGGGCGCGCACGTGGGGCAGAAGGCCCTCCTCCATCCCGGCCAGGAACACGACCGGGAACTCGAGTCCCTTGACCTGGTGGAGCGTGATCAGCGTGACCCCGTTGGCGGAATCGTCGAGCGTGTCGACGTCGGCGACGAGCGCGACGTTCTCGAGGAACTGGGTGAGCCCCTGTGGCGGAGGCACGTCCGCGTACTCGGCGGCGAGGCCGACGAGCTCGGCGACGTTGGCCCAGCGCTCCTCGTTCTCGGGGGCACCGTCGCGGAGCATGCGCCGGTAGCCCGTGGCGTCGAGGACGCGGTCGAGGAACTGCGGCAGCGGCATACGCTCGGAGAGGTCACGGAGGTCGTCGATGAGGCGGCCGAAGTCGGCGAGCGCAGCGCGCGCAGCCGGGGCGATCTCCGCGCTGTCGTCGAGCGCCCGCACCGCTTCGAACGGCGAGATGCGCCGGCGCCGCGCGAGCCGTTCGAGCTCGGCCACGCTGCGGTCGCCGATCTTGCGCTTGGGGACGTTGACCACGCGGCCGAACGACACCGCGTCGCGTGAGTTGGCGACGAGGCGGAGGTAGGCGAGCACGTCCTTGACCTCGCGGCGCTCGTAGAAGCGCACACCACCGACCAGCCGGTACGGGATGCCTCGGCGCAGGAGGACATCCTCGAACGCCCGGGACTGTGCATTGGTGCGGTACAGCACGGCGCAGTCACTCAGCGAGAACCCCTCGCGGCCGATGAGCATCTCGATCTCGCCGCAGACGGCGAGCGCCTCCTCCTGCTCGTCATACACGGAGATGAGACGGATGGGCTCGCCGCCGCCGGTCTCGGTCCACAGCTTCTTGGCGACGCGGTCACTGTTGTGCCGGATCACCGCGTGCGCCGCATCGAGGATGACCTGCGTGGAGCGGTAGTTCTGCTCAAGGGTCACCACGGTGGCGTCGGGATAGTCGCGACGGAAGCTGAGGATATTGCCCACGTCCGCGCCTCGCCATCCGTAGATCGAGTTGTGCGTGACCAGTCCATTGGCGATGAAGTTGTGAGTACCGGACACGTCGATGTCGTACACGTCCTCGTCGAGCTCGACACGCTCAACAGTCTTGACCACGTCATAGCCGCCCGTCGCATCGAACATCACCATGCCCGGTTGGACCGAACCGGCAGGGAGAAATGGGAGCGATCGGTGTGCGGTATCGTCTGCTGGGGCCCCGAGGCGAGCCGTCAGATGTAGCTGTACCTCGTCACCCAGGGCGACAGTCATCGCCGACGCGGCGTCGAGCACGGCGCGGAAATCCTCGTAAGCCGTTTCGTGGCGCCAGCTCTCGCAATCCTGCCGCACGGAGCGGACTGAGAAGCCGGCCGCTGATAGCGCTATGCGGCCTGCTTCATCATTACCCACCATTGACAGCCGGTGCATCGGTGTTCGCCCACGGCGATCGCCGCACAGTGCCACGACCGCATTGCGCCGGTTCGACGTCCGCGCCCGCCCCAATCGATAGTCGGCGAAATGGGTGTGGTCTCGAGTGCTAACTATCCGACGGCCGCTATCCATCGTGAGGGCGATTCCTGACCCCTGGTGGCGTGCCCGGTGCACCCGCTGCACCGCGGCCGGGCGGACGTCACCGCTGCCGTAGTTGGAGAGCACCAGGTCGCCAACCGAGACCGCCGCGATCGGCTTGGACGACCCGTCCGCCATGGAGATCAGGGCATGGCCCGTCAGGCACTGATCATCGTCGCCAACGACGGTCAGGTTGCGGTGCGTCTCTGACAGCAGCTTGACGAGCACGTACTGGGCGCGGTTGGTGTCCTGGTACTCGTCGACGAAGAGGTGCCGAAAGCGCAGCTGGTATTGCTGGCGCACCTCGTCGCAGTCGCGGAGCAGCTGCACCGCACGCACCAGCAGGTCATCGAAGTCGAGCGCGTCGGCGGCGCGCATCTCCGCGTCGTACGAGACAAAGGCACGCGCGACGGTTGCCTGGTAGTACTCGCCCGAGTATTTGGCGGCGTATGTGGTGGCGTCGAGGAGCTCGTTCTTAGCCGCGCTGATCGCGTGCCCCATCTTGCTGACGGGGTAGCGCTTGTCGTCGATGCCCTCCGCCGCCATCGCCCGCTTCAGGGCGGCCGCGCGGTCGGCCTCATCGTAGATCGAGAACGTGCTGGGGATGCCGATGGCGCTGCCATCACGGCGCAGAATCCTCGCCCCCAGTGCGTGGAAGGTCCCGAGCCACATCCCCGAGGTGCTGCCGCCGAGCAAGGCCTCGACGCGGCTGCGCATCTCCCGCGCCGCCTTGTTCGTGAAGGTGACCGCGCAGATCTCGTTGGCGCGGACGTCGCGCGTCGCCAGCACGTACGCGATCCGGTGCGTCAGCACGCGCGTCTTCCCGCTGCCGGCGCCGGGGAAGATGAGCAGCGGACCGTCTGGGGCGACCACCGCCTCGCGCTGTGCGTCATTGAGGCCGGCGAGCAGGGGCGTGGTCGGAGTTGTGGCGCTCAGGATGAAAGGGAAGTGGTGACCGCGCCGGATGGCCGCGGAGGGCGGACGACCACAGCATTGTAGGAGTCCGGG
>CATPAP010000211.1 GCA_955651875.1 Candidatus Dormiibacterota bacterium | reverse complement strand
GCCTACGTCGAATCGGCGATGGCTGCGGGGCTCGATGTCGACGACTTCGCCCCCCGGCTCAGCTTCTTCTTCAACAGCCATATCGACTTCTTCGAGGAGATCGCCAAGTACCGCGCGGCGCGGCGCATCTGGGCGCGGCGGCTGCGTGAGAGATACGGCGCCAAGGATCCCAAGAGCTGGCAGCTGAAGTTCCACACCCAGACCGCGGGCTGCTCGCTGACCGCCCAGCAGATCGAGAACAACATCGCGCGCACCGCCTTCGAGTCCATGGCCGCAGTCCTCGGAGGGACGCAGTCGCTGCACACCAATTCGATGGACGAGGTGCTCGCTCTGCCCACCGAGAAGGCGGCGCAGATCGCGCTGCGCACCCAGCAGATCCTCGCGTACGAGACGGGAGTGCCATCGGTGGCCGATCCGCTGGCGGGGAGCTGGTTCATCGAGGACCTCACCAACAGGATGGAACAGGCAGTCGAGGACTACTTCCGCGCCATCGACGAGCGCGGCGGCATCGTCAACGCCATCGCCGACGGATACCCCCAGCGCGAGATCGCCGAGGCGGCGTTCCACTACCAGTCACAGCTCGATTCAGGCGAGCGCGTCATCGTCGGGGTCAACGCCTTCACGGACGTCGTCGACGGTCAGACCCCGGACGTCCTGGTCATCGACGTCGAGGTCGAGCGCGAGCAGGCCGAACGGCTCCGCACGCTGCGTGAGACTCGCGACAACACCAGCGTTGCCACCCGGCTCGATGCCCTCAAGGAGGTCGCCGCCGGCAGCGACAACACCATGCCGGCGATCATCGCCGCGGTGCGCGCGCGCGCCACCGAGGGTGAGATCGTGGCGGCATTGCGCGAGGTCTTCGGCGTCTATCACGAGACCCCGGTTTTCTGAGCTCAGCACACGCGCTTCAGGTGAGCGCGGCGGCTCACTGAGAACACTCCGCGCCCCCGACCGGTGGCTGCGGCTCCAAAGCGCTCGAAGCCCGGAGTTATGCTTGCGGGCTCGCGCCCCCAGTGGAGCGCAGCGGCGGGAACGGAGGAACGGCAATGCCAGGAACAGCAACCGACCAGGCGGTCGCCAACATCGAGGCGCTGCGCAGAGGTTATGAGGCCTTCCAGACAGGCAACCTCGACCTGCTCCGCGACGAGCTCTTCGATCCCGACATCGTCTGGCACACCCCGGGGCGGGGCGAGCTGGCCGGCGACTATCGCGGCACTGATGCCGTCATCGGTCTGTTCGTGAAGCAGTTCGAGCTCACCAGCGGGACCTTCAAGGTGGACGTGCACGATATCCTCGGAAGCGACGACCATGGCGTCGCCATCGCGACGTTCTCAGGCGAACGCAACGGCAAGTCGGTCACCGACCAGTATGTGCACGTGTGCCACTTCCGCGACGGCCGGCTGTCCGAGTCGTGGATCTTGGACTTCGATCCGTACAAGGTGGACGAGTTCTTCGCGTAGGGCGAGCGTAGGGCAGGGCGACCGCCGCCGACATGCGGTGGGCGCCTCCGCGAGCCGCTTATCGGCCCGAATCCTCGACCTGCGGCCCTGAGCGTCAGGAGCCCTTCGGCGCGCACGTCTCGCGGCTCGGTCTAGGATATCGGGGGTACTCATCGCCGTCTCCGTTGCCATTCGCTAACCGCCCTGGGGTGGGCGCGATCGTCATCGTCGCGTACCAGGGAGCTGACCATCTCCGCCGGGTCCTCGGCTCCTGCCGGGCACATGCCGCCGATACCGTGGTGATCGTCGTCGACAACGCGTCGACGGACGGTGGGCGCGAGTTGGTGGCTGACGAGTTCCCTGAGGTGCGATTGCTTGTCCAGCCACGCAACCGCGGCTTCGCGGGCGGTTGCACGTGGGTATCCGCCCGGCCGGTGCAGGCGGCGCCTCCTGGGTGCTGCTACTCAACCAGGGCGCCCTCGTCGATTCGGGCACGGTTGAAGGACTTGCCGACTTCCTCGCCACCCATCCCCGGGCCGCGGCGGTTCAGCCCGCATTGTTCCGCGGCGACGGTCTCGTCAACAGCCTTGGCAACCCCGTCCACTACCTCAGCTTCAGCACCGCCGGTGGCAACGGCCTGAGCACCGACGAGGCCGAGAGAGACCCCACCCTGCCCTGGCTGCGTGACCGCACGTGGCGTACCGGCGGCGTCGCTGTACCCGCGTTCACAGCTGCGGCGGTGATGCTGCGGTTGGCCGCGCTCGACGAGGTCGGTCTCTTCGAGGAGGAAGTCTTCCTGTACCACGAGGACCTGGAGCTCGGACTCCGCCTTCGCAGAGCAGGCTGGACGTTGCACCTGCTCGGGTCGGTGAGAGCGGTGCACCAGTACGAGTTCTCCCGAAACCGGCGCAAGTGGTGCTACCTCGAGCGCAATCGAGACTGGGTGCTGCTGGCCCACTACCGGGCGCGTTCACTCGCCGTCCTGGCGGGCCACTCGTCCTCGTCGAGTCGGCGGTGTGGGTGATGGCCTTCCGCCAGGGATGGGCGCGGGAGAAATGGGTGTCGTATGTCTATTGGCTGCGTCCGGGCGCGTCGGCCTACCAGCGCAAACGCCGATGTGAGCTTGCCACACGCGGCGGGATGAGCGATTGGGAAGTCCTCGCAGCGGCGTCGGGACGGCTTGTGGCGACCGAGGCGTCCGGGACGCTTCGATCACGTCGGCAACCCCGCGAGCGAACTCTTGTGGCGGCTGCTCCGGCCGATGCTTCGGTGACCGATGACGGGGCCGGCCTGGCGTCGGCTAGAATCGCAACGCCCGCCGGTTGAATCATGGATGCGCGCACACTCGTCATCATCCCCGCCTTCAACGAGGAGGACTCCCTCCCGGCGGTTCTGGCGACTCTCCGGGCTGGCGCACCCCAGTACGACGTGCTTGTAGTCGACGACGGATCGGATGACCGCACCAGCGAGGTCGCCATCGCGGCAGGGGTCCAGGTGGCACGTCTGCCCTTCAACCTTGGTGTAGGCGGAGCTCTGCGGACCGGGTTTCGTTTTGCGGTGCGACACGGCTACGAGCGGGCGGTGCAATTCGATGCTGACGGGCAGCACGACGTTGACGGACTCGACGCCCTTCTTGCGGAGCTCGACGGCGGTGCGGAGGTCGTGGTCGGGAGCCGATTCGTCAAGGGCAGCGAACGCTACCGCACAGGCGCGTTGCGTGGGGGAGCGATGAATGTGCTGCGGTTTACCTTGAGTCTGCTGACTGGGCTGCACTTCACCGACACGTCGTCGGGATTCCGGGCTTATTCACGTCCGGTCATCGATTACTTCGCCGACGCCTATCCGCTTGAGTACCTGTCGGACACCGTCGAATCGCTCCTGCTGGCTTGTTACGCGGGCTTCAACGTGGTCGAGGTGCCGGTAACGATGCGGGAGCGAAGCGCGGGCGTTCCGTCGACTCGCAACTTGCGGCTCATCTACCACTACATACGGCTTCTTCTCGTCTTGGCGGCGATGGCGTCGCTCCGACAGCGCCGAACCGCTCGCAATGCCGCGTGACAGCCCGTGCTCGTCTCCTCACCCTCGCGATCACACTCGTCTGCTTGCTGCTCATCGCTCGGCAGGTCAGACGCCGTCAGATGCGAGCCACATACCTCGTGGTATGGACGTCGCTATGCGTGGTCGCCATCCCGTTCATCGTGATACCCGGCGCCATCGATGCACTCTCGTCGTGGATCGGCATCTACTACCCCCCGGCCACAGTATTCCTGCTGGCGATCTTCGTGCTCTTTCTGATCAGCATCCATTTCTCCCGGCAACTCACGCGTCTTGAGGAGCGCACCCGCATTCTCGCCGAGGAGCTGGCCCTGCTCGGGGTCGAGCGCTCTGCGCGCGCCCCCGCCGAGGCTCCGGCTGCGTCAGCAGGGGAGGCGGACTCCCGGCCCAACGTCCGTCCCGGAGAGGGTATGGTTCAGCCTGGCAGCGTCTCGGGCCCGTAGGCTTCGGTCTCGCGCCTGGCGCGCCTGCGGACCGCATGGCATCTCTCGTCCGCACCGCCTCCAATGCGGCCTTCCCCGAGGACGCGCTCGACACGGCGGCGCCTGACCGCCCCCGCACTACGTAGTGACCCGCGTTGCGGCGCGGGTGGTGCTCTCGCGATCCTCCACCTTCGCAGCGTGTTCACCATGGGTCGCCTCCTCGGCTTCGCGTGGCTTGCGGCCGGGCTCATCGTGCTGTGGCTGGCGATGGCGGAGCTCAAGATCCGAGTGACTGCCCGCGCGGCGGTATGCGCGCTTCTGATCACGACCCCGTGATCGTCGTGTCGTCCGCGACGGTCACCAGCGATGCGACGCTTCTGCTTGCGGGCGCGGCATCGCTCTACTCGCTGCTTTGCCGGGAGCGCGGTGCCCCTCTCGACGTGGGGGTGCTGCTCGTCGCCGCCCTGTGTGGTCTCGCCAAGACGACGGCCCTGGTGGCGGTTGGCGCGGCGTCGATCTACCTCGTGGTGCGATGGCTCAGGATGAGACACAGTGACTCGCGGTCCTCCCGAGCTGCTGAAGATGGCGGTCGCCACTCTGGCGGTCTGTGTCGCCACGGCCCTGGTCTGGTACGTGATCGTGGTGGCGCGGACGATCCCGTCGTGCCCACCGCGGACTATCGGTAGCCCGCCTCTACGTGAAGCTCACCTGGGCCAGCCGCATCGAAGCGACGGCCATCAGCGCGTCGCTGCTGATGCTCGTCTCCGGCCGCGTTTTCGTTCTCTTCATCTTTGCGGGCTCGCACCAGGTCATCGAGGTTCCGGCGAGGTACGGCCTTGCGCTGGTTCCGTTTGCGCCGTTGTTCTCGTGGCGGGACTGAACAAGGTATATGTCCCCTGGGCGGTTGGGACGTTCGCGGCTGCTGCAGCGCCATTTGTCGTGGTGCACCTGGCCTTCTTCTCCCCCGTCTGAGAGGATCGGACGCTGCCGTCCGCCCGTCGCCATGGAGCGCCGGGACGCTCAGCGGTGGATGACGATGTTGAGCACGATCGTCAACACGAGGCTGATTACGATGCAGCTCACGATCGGGAAGAAAAAGCCGCCGTTCTGACCCTGGATGGAGATGTCGCCCGGCAGGCGGACGAACGGCAGCCGGCCACGGAGGGGCAGGAAGCCGCCGACTACGGCGACCGCGATCCCGACGACCAGCAGGACGCGCCCCAGAGACCCGGTGTCCAT
>CATPAP010000210.1 GCA_955651875.1 Candidatus Dormiibacterota bacterium | reverse complement strand
GAAGCTCATGAATCTGCAGGGTGACTACGCAGCGCGTCTTTTGGCCGAGGTGGGCACGGCTCCCGACAAGGGCTGACCGGCCGACCGCTCACGGGCAGACGACGTCGATGGCACTGACTCACGCCCGGGTGTGACCATCGCCGCCGGCGGCGGCGCGGATTCGCTGCCGCACCACCTCGATGGCGCCGACGCCGTCGACGTCGGCGATGCGCACCCCCGCGGCGCGGTAGTGGTCGAGCACCGGCTCCGTCTTGGCGCGGTGGTCGGCCATGCGCCGTCGTACCGTCGCCGGGGTGTCGTCGGCGCGTCCCTGTTCCTCGGCGCGGCGCAAGATGCGCTCCGCGAGCGCCTCCTCGGGGACCTGGAGCGAGATGACCACGTCGATGCCGCGTCCTTGGTCGGCGAGGACGTGGTCGAGGGCGCGTGCTTGGCCGACAGTACGCGGGAAACCGTCGAGGACGGCGCCGGGGGCGAGGTCGTCCTCGCGAAGCCAGTCGGTGATGATGCGGACCACCAGGTCGTCGGGGACCAGCGCGCCCGCCTCCATCAGCGGGGCCACGGTGGCGCCGAGAGCGCTCCCCCGGCTCGCCTCAACGCGGAGCACGTCGCCGGTGGAGAGCTGTTTGACACCAAGGTCAGTGGCGAGAAGCGGCGCCTGACGTCCCTTGCCGCTTCCCGGCGGTCCCATGAGGATGACAAGCACGTCAACTCCCTCCACGCACTGGCGGATGGAGACGCCAATCCGCCAAGCGTAGGCGAGTCGGGCTACTTCGCGCTGCCGGGCCGGCGGCGATGGCGCTGTCGGCGAGGCGGGAGGATGTCGGGGCGGGAGCGTTCCGGAGTGGGCGCTCTCCGGAACACCACCCGCGCCGTGCTCAGTTAGTTGCTGGCGATGCGGTGCGGTCGACAGCGTTGACGATGTAGTCGTACTGGCGCTCGACGAGCTGGTTGCAGAAGTCGAAGCCGTGGGTGATGGCCTGGTCGACGGCTGGAAGCCAGCGGTCCGAGGCAGGGAGGGGGGCAACCGAGACGGGGACGGCGACGGTGGTCAGGGCGCGCAGCACGCCGATGGCGGCGACGTGGATCTCCTTGGCCTGGCGCAGGTTGACGGTGAGGTCCTCGCGCGACTTGGTGGCGAATTCGGGGTAGGACGGCATTGGCGGTACTCCTGCGTCTCCCCTGCGGCGGATGGTCGCCGCTCTGCGATGTGGTGGAAGAGACGGTGCGAAGTATACCAAGCAGACGGGTTGTTTGTCAAGCCATACGATCCTCGACGATGCCGTTGGCGGGTCGGCCAAACCCAGAGTGATGGCCGCTCTCAGTGCGCGCCCGTATGTGCTGGGCGAGCAGGCCGCTAGTCCTCCCCGGTGCGAGGACCTGCCCGGCGCCAGATGAAGAGAGCGACAACCATCGCCACCACCAGGACGATCAGCAACAGCAGCTGCACCCAGTAGACGACGAAGTCAGGCCCGCTGTGGAGGCTGTCGCTGCTAGCGGTGAGGATGAGGATGCGCCGCACACCGGCAATCAGCCCAACGATGAGGAAGGGCTCAGCAGCGAGCACGTGGTCGCGTAGAGTTATCCGCACAGTGTGCAGCAACTCAACCACCATGAAGACGAGCAGGGTCTCGTCGAGGACGCGAACGACCAACGGATGAATGTTGTTGACGTCGAAGTTCTTGCTGATGTCGATCCCAGCGCCCAGGAGGAGAAAGACGCCACTGGCGATCAGGAAGATCGCGATGATCGCGTAGATCAGGTCCTCGATGATCTCGAGTCCGGCAAGGGCGCGCCGGTGCCTTCGGCCGCCTCGCAGCGCGGTCATGGTCGGCCGGGCGTCAATCGCTGGACCATCGTCGCTCCTGGTGGTGGGTCGACGATCGTAGCTGCGCCTGACCAGGTCGCGACGTTCGGTTCTGGTCGCTTCGACTGACGGAACGCATTATGGCAGTAGCCCCGACGAGGCCATCTTCGACAGCTACAGAAGACACATTAGGAGCATCCCCTTGCCAAGGTAAGGTCGCAAGTTCGAGCCTCGTCTCGCGCTCCACTGAAGCGCCCTAGGTCTGATGGAGGCTCCATCCCTCGGGCGTGCGCGCGCGTACTCCGGGCAGCGAGACCAGTCCCTTGTGAGCTGCAAGACGGGCAACCGACCCGCCCAGAGGATGACTTCCTCCTCTATCCGGCATCACCAAAGCAGTGTAACCTGACGCGGATGTTGCCGGCGCGTCCTGACGGCACGGTGGGCTCCGCCGGGGCCGACGAGGTCGGCTTGGAGCATCTGCCCACGGGCGGAGGTACTGGGCCGAACGCGTCGTTCGCAGTCGTCCTGGTGGACGACCACCGTATCGTCCGCGAGGGCACCCGGCAGTTGCTCGAGCACGACCCATTGATTCGTGTGGTCGGCGAGGCGAGCACTGGCGAGGAGGCAGTCCGGCTCGCCCTGGACCTGAAGCCCTCAGTGATGCTGGTCGACGTCCAGCTCAAGGGGATGAACGGAATCGACGTAATCCGCACCGTGGCTCGGATCGCACCCCAGGTCCGCTGCGTTGTTCTCTCGGCATATGACGACTACGTCTACATCACTGAGGCGTTCGAGGCCGGGGCGTGCGGGTACCTCCTCAAGACGGTGAGCGCCGCCGAACTGGTCAGTGCCGTCCGCGCTGCGGCCGCCGGTGCCACCGTGACCGACGAGAGGATCTCAAAGCGACTCATGGAGCGCTGGCGGAGCAAGCGTCCCCTCGTGGAGCACCTCACGCCTCGGGAGACGGACGCCCTTCGCCTGCTGGTCAAGGGATCGTCCAACAGGGAGATCGCGCAGGCACTCGGGGTGGGGCTGCGCACGGTCGAGGGCTACGTCTCCAATGTCTTTGCCAAGTGTGGCGTCCGATCCCGCACCGAGGCGGTCCTCTTCGCCCTCAGCCACAATCTGGCGACTGTCCCCACCGCCGAGACCGATGAGTATTAGGTCAGGGCTGACACTGGCTCCGGCAGCCCACGGCTGGCTGCGCACTGCCCGGAGTGTGCTGCGCGAGGCGCTCCACCCCCCGCTGCGCGACGCCTCCTTCTGGGCAGTCCAGGTCGCTGTCATCACTCTGGCCGGGCTCCACTTCTACCTGGATTCCGCCGGCGTGCTGGAATCCACGGCCTTTCCGACGGGCAGCCCGGTCGGACTGCTTCTCCTCCCGGTGCTGTACTCGGCCCTGCGTTATGGGCTGGCCGGCTCGGCCGCGACCGCCCTCTGGGCGACCCTGCTGTGGCTTCCCGATCTTTCCCTGCCCAATGCACTGGGCCACCCCGCCGACGATCTGATCGACCTCGCCATCGTCGACGGGGTCGCGGTCTTCGTTGGTGCGCACATCGAGCGCGCAATGATCCAGCGACGCCGCGCCGAGGCTGCTGAGGGAGAGCGGCGCGAGGTCGAGCTCCGGTACCGAGAGTTGTTTCAGACCAACATCTTTCCGATCGTGATTGTCGACGAAGATGGCGTGATCACCGAGGCGAATCCCGCGGCCGCCGTCGCGTTCGGAGATCGCATCATCGGCAGAAAGACCGACAGCGCACTCGGCGTCGGCCACGAGGGTTTGCGCGGCCAGACCGAGGCTTCCATCGAGTCCATCGACATGGCCGACGGTGTCGTTCGCACGTATCGCTTGCGCGTCGCACGTGTGCGCCCTGGCGGTGAAGATGGCGGCGACAGTCGACAGCTGGTGTTTCAGGATCTGACGGAGGAGTATCGGGAGCGGGCTGCAGTGCGCTCGTACGCCGCCCGGGTGCTGGCGGCTCAGGAGGAGGAGCGCCGGCACATCGCCCACGAGATACACGATGACCCACTCCAGCGGCTGATTCACCTCGCCCACCGCATGGACAGCCTGGTCATGCAAGGAGGGCCTGGTCCCACTTCTGCAGCGCTGCTGGAGACGCGTGTCGAGCTGCTCGAGATCATCGGACGTCTGCGTGACGTTGCTCGTGGGCTGCGACCGCCTGGGCTGGACCAACTTGGCCTGGTCGCCGCCGTCCGCGGCCTGCTCGCGGATGTCGAGGACGCCCACGCTGTTCGTCTGGATTTCGAGGTGACCGGCACCCAGGTGCGGCTCGCAGCGGACGCCGAGCTCGGAGCCTTCCGAATCATCCAGGAGGCGGTGAGCAACGTCACCCGTCACGCGTCTGCGCATGCAGCTCGAGTCGGTCTCCACTATGACGAGGACGCGCTGCGGATTCGTGTGGCCGACGACGGCATCGGCTTCGATGCACGACCGGGGACTGGTGCTGTGGGGGGGCAGCTTGGCTTGGTGGGCATGCGGGAGCGCGCCGACCTGCTCGGAGGACGTCTGGTGGTCTCTTCGGCGCCGGGCAAGGGGACGGCGATCGAGGCCCGGCTGCCGGCCTCGCCGCCTGCGATGTCGGTTGCCGGTTGAGCAACCCCGCGGGCAGCGGTAATTACGGGGTTGTCGCACCCGTGGATGTGCGCTGGCGAAGCTGCGGCGCAACCCGCATCCTTGAGGTATGGAACGCAACATCCTCATCCTCGACCTCGCGACCCACCGCATTGCTGGCGCCTGTGGTGGACCATCTGCGGATGGCGCCTGCCCGCGGGTGGCCGTCGGCGGAGTCATCCCGTGTGCCGGTTACGCGATCGTCCCCGCTGAAGCGCGAGAGGCGCGGCCCTACACGGTCTCGCCCCAGATGACATTGTGCCCACGGACCGTCGCCGAGGCGCTCGCCGTGCCCTCGGACTCGGCGTTCATAGCAGCGTGATCACCGACGAGCACGTCACCTCCCTCTCGCGCTGGCGGATGGAGTCGCCAATCCGCCAAGCGTAGGCGGGTCGGGCTTGATCACGCTGCCAGATCGGAGACCATGGCCACCACTGGCGACGCGGAGGACGTCGGGGCGCGGGCCGTCCCGCAGACAGCGCGCGCTCCAGGACCCCACCCGCGCCGTGTCCAGCTAGTTGCTGGCGGAGCGGTCGACAGCGTTGGCGATGTAGTCGTACTGGCGCCCGACGAGCTGGCTGCAGAAGTTGAAGCCATGGGTGATGGCCTGGTCGACGGCTGGAAGCCAGCGGTCCGAGGCGGGGACGGGGGCCGAGCGAGATGGGCACGGCGAGGGCGGTGAAGGGCGCCGAGCACCCCGATGGCGGCGACCTGCATATCCTTGGCCTGGCGCAGGTTGACGGCGAGGTCCTCGCGCGACTTGGCGGCGAACTCGGTGTAGGACGGCATTGGCGGTACTCCTAGAATTGGAACTGGTTCCTGTCCCTGGCGCCTGCCGACACCACTAAGATCGAAGCTTTCCACCAGAATCGCATCGACCAGTCCCCCGTGAGCAACCAGGCACCCTGATGCGTCGAAGACGTCGGCTCGTGCTCCTCAGCGTCGCCGCGGTGCTCGTCGGCGTCGCACTCGGCGCCTTCCTCATCGGTAGGAGTACACCGCGAGGAACCATCACGCTCCTGGGCGCCCAGCGCGGAGGAATCAGCGACCGGGTGACCATGGTCATCCTCCACGGTCGTGACCGGGACGTCACCATCGCACTGCAGGCGCAGCGCCTGTTGGCCGCCCCCGCGGAGTCG
>CATPAP010000209.1 GCA_955651875.1 Candidatus Dormiibacterota bacterium | reverse complement strand
GTATGTCCACAAGTCGCCCTCGCCCTACAACAACGCCAGCCCCGTGGTCGACATCAATCTCACCACGGTGGGCGCGATCGGTTCCCTGCGCCCGACGGACGACCACCCGAACTGGGTCGGATACTTCCCGACCACATCCTTCAAGGTTCCGCCCAACGCCACAGTCCGGATCACCATCGACCAGCAGGACAGCGCCAGCGGCATGCGCAACCCGTACTACGCGCTGGTGCGCGGCACCATCGGCGACACGATGACGGTCAACGGCAAGACCATGAGCGCCATCGATCCCACCCTCGCGGCGCACAGCTTCGCAGTGCCCGACCTCGGAGTGACCGTGCCGCTGCTCGGCCTTGATCCCAACAACCCGAAGAACACCGACAACTTCGTGGTCTTCAGCTTCAAGGTCCCCTCGTCCGGCATCTTCCACTGGCAGTGCTTCGTGCCCTGCGGGGCGGGGACGCTGTACGGCAACGGCGGGCCCATGCAGACCCTCGGCTACATGGACGGCCAGATCGAGGTGGCCTCATGAGCCCGACCCGCCGCCTCGTCCTCACACTCGCCGCCGTCTGGGTCGGGGCCGTGGCCGTCGGCAGTATCGTCTTCGCTCTCATCACCTTTCCACCGCAGCCCGCGTCCAACGTGTCGCAGAGCATCCAGGACACCATCAGGCTGATCACGTTCGCGGCGTGGCCGATCTTCAGCCTCGTGGTCATCGCGATCATCGGGACCCTCCTCGTGCGCCGCCGCGCTCCCGATGCGGCGCCATTGCCGCCGAGTGAGCTGCGTGGGAACCCGCGTCTCGCCGGGACCTGGATCGGCGTCGTCAGCGCCATCGTCCTCGTCCTGGGCATCATCGGCACCATCACGCTCAACAATGAGCAGTCCGCGCAGGTCGTCGGGGCAACCGGCGGCTCGGCAAACATCGCCAACCTCGAGGTGCAGGTGATCGCCCAGCAGTGGCAGTTCACCTACCGTTATCCGAGCTACGGCGGTTTCGAGAGCGCCCACTTGGTGCTCCCTGTCAACGCCAACGTCACCTTCCACGTCACCTCGCTGGACGTGACGCACTCGTTCTGGTACCCGGCGATGGGCGTCAAGGCGGACGCCGTCCCTGAACACGACAACGTCGTCAGCGCCCAGCCGCTGCAGATCGGTCCCTACCGGATCGTGTGCGGCGAGCTCTGCGGTCTGTGGCACGGCGCCATGTCCGACGACGCCGCCCAGGTGATGAGCGCGAGCGACTTCGTCAACTGGGCTCAGCAACAGCAGACTGCGGACGCGCCCATCATGAAGTACCTGCCCCCGTACAGCGACACGTACGTGCCCAACCCGGGCGCGTACGGGAGTTGATGAGAATGCCGGCGATGTGTGCACACGAGGAATGGACATGACAGCCATGGCGGTCACAGCTCGTCCCGGCCGGCCGCTCTCCCACGTCCTCCTGCAGTGGGGCATGGTGCTCGGCATCGTCGGCGCGGTCGCGGGCTTCATCCTCGGCGCGTTCATCGGCGGACACCTCGTCCCAGCCGACGCCAACTCCAACAACTCCAATGCCGCGCTGATCATCGGCTACATCGGCAGCGCCGTCGGCTTCCTCGCGGGGATGGGCTTCCTCAACTATCCCGTTGCCCGGCTGCTCGGCCTGCGCCGCCCCACCGAAGCGGACGAGGCGTTCCTCTACGGCGAGGACGGCGGCGTGGGACGCTACTTCCGGCTCAACGTCGACCACAAGGTGATCGGCGTCCAGTATATCGTCGTCATCGTCGCCTTCCTCTTCATCGGCGGCCTCGGCGCGATGTTCATCCGCGCCGAGCTGTTGCAACCGCAACCGTCATACGCATCGGCCGAGTCATACCTCACCCTCGTCGGCCTGCACAGCGTGATCATGATCTTCATGGCGTCCGCCGCCATCATCGGCCCCTTCGGGAACTACTTCGTGCCGATCATGATCGGCGCCCGCGGCATGGCCTTTCCGCGGCTCGAAGCGCTCACGTTCTGGCTGCTGCCACCCGCGGCGCTCATCCTTCTCTCCACTGTCTTCCTGGGCGGCTTCCCGACCGGATGGACCGGCTACGCGCCGCTCGCTGACGAGTCGGTGCGGGGGATGGATTCGTACCTGGTGGCGTTCGCCCTCGTCGGCCTGTCGATCTGCCTCTCAGGCCTGAACATGATCGCCACCATCATCAGCCGGCGCGCCCCGGGACTGCGCATGACGCAGCTGCCGATCTTTGTCTGGGGCGTCTACATCACCTCGTTCCTCGGCATGCTGGCGGCGCCGATCCTCGTCGCCGTGCTCGGCATGGAGGCACTCGACCGCATCGGCAAGGCGACGTTCTTCGTCCCGGCCGGCGGCGGCACGCCATACCTGTGGGAGAACCTCTTCTGGTTCTTCGGTCACCCCGAGGTGTATATCTTCATCCTGCCCGCTTTCGGTCTCATCCTCGAGATGCTCCCCGTCTTCGCGCGCAAGCCACTGTGGGGCTACCGCGTCGGCATCGGCGGGATGATCGGCGTCGGCATCCTCAGTTGGTTCGTGTGGCAGCACCACCTGTTCGTCAGCGGCATCGCGCCGTCGCTGCGGCCCTTCTACATGTTCTCCACCGAGGCGA
Organism: Candidatus Dormiibacterota bacterium; assembly: GCA_955651875.1. Classification (GTDB taxonomy): domain Bacteria; phylum Chloroflexota; class Dormibacteria; order Aeolococcales; family Aeolococcaceae; genus Aeolococcus. Next base: position 14,291 of record CATPAP010000209.1, on the reverse strand, counting down.
TCTCGATCCCCACCAGCATCGTCTACCTGGTTGCGATCGGGACGCTGTGGCGCTGTCGCGCGCGCTTCACGGTGCCGATGCTGTTCATCATGGCCTTCCTCTTCAACTTCCTGATCGGGGGGTTCAGCGGCGTGTTCCTCTCCGACGTGCCCACGGATTTCCAGCTGCACGCCAGCTACTTCGTGCAGGCGCACTTCCACTACACGATCATGGGCGCGGAGGTGTTTGCGCTCATCGGCGGGATCACGTACTACCTGCCGCGGATCACCGGCCATGCGCTCAACGAGGCGCGCGGCAAGCGCCAGTTCTGGGTGATGTTCATCAGTTTCAATGGCACCTTTTTGTCATTACTCGCCGTCGGGATCCTGGGCATGCCCCGCCGCGTGGTCAGCTACGACCCGGGGCTGCAGGGGCTCAATGTCTCGGCCTCGCTGTTCGCCTTCGTGCTCGGGGCGAGCATGCTGTTCTTCCTGGTGAGCCTCATCTGGGACACGCTGGTCAAGCCGCTGCGCTCGCGTCTGCTCAACCCGTGGGAGTCGCTCGGCAACGAGTGGAAGCTGCCCCAGCCCATCCCGGTGCACAACTTCAGCGCACCCCCGACCGGCTGGGGTCTGCCTTATGACTACGATCGCGACGAGCGCCGGCCCGCCGTTCTGGGCGGCGGCATAGCCGTGCCAGAGGGAGCCACCGAATGACCGCCGACTCCGCAGTCTCGTACCCAGCCGAGGAGGTGGCGGAGCGCCGCACCCTGCTCCTGGGCAACCGGCTCTTCCTCTCGGCCAACACCATGCTGATGCTGGCGATGCTCTTCGCCTACCTGTACCTGCGCAGCCAGAACTACAACAGCATGTGGCGGCCCGACGGCGTCGCCGACCTCTCGGCGATCCCCATGGCGATCACGCTGCTGCTCCAGCTCGCCTGCCTCGTCGCCGTGGTGGCCGCGGTGGGGACGGCGGCGCGCGGCGGCGCGGTGCGCGTAGTCACCGGCGTCGCCCTGCTCCTCGGCCTCGCCGCCGGAGCGTTGAGGGTCTGGTACCAGTACAACCTCGGCGGCGGATGGGTGATCAACAACGGCACCTACACAGCAGTGTCAGAGATGTGGTTCGGCATCCTCATCGTGGAGATCTTGCTCGGCTGCCTGTGGTTGGTGTCGATGGTCACGCCGGGCCCGCGCTCCGCCAACCCGGCGGCGCTGTCACGACACCTGGGCGCGTTCGCCGAGTTCTGGGCGTACATGCTCGTCCTCTCGACGCTGGTCTGGCTGCTGGTCCGGCTGGTCTGAGCACGATACAGCGCAGCCATGGTCGACGTCCTGCACGTGCTCATCGGCGGCTGGTCTGCCGAACCCGTCCCGCTGGTGGCGGCGGCGGCGGCCGTGCTCATCTACGACTCCGGGTCGCGGCGCCTCGCCACAACCCAGCCCGAGAGCGCGCCCACGCGCACGCAGCAGGCCTGCCTGGCCGCCGGCATCGCGCTCATCCTCGTGGCCCTGCTCTCGCCGCTCGACGACTTCGCGCTGCAGCTGCAGTGGGTGCACATGGTGCAGCATCTGGTGCTGCTGGTCGTCGCCCCGCCGCTCATCGTCCTGGCCCGCCCATGGGACACCGGCATGGCGGCGTTCGGCCCACGCCTGCGCCGCGTGCTGGGCGCGCCGGAACGTTTGCTCTCAACTCACGCGCGGCGCGGCGCCGCCTCGATCGCCGCCGTGGTCGTCTTCGTGGCGGTGCTCTGGGTGTGGCACGTCCCCGCGCTGTACAACCTGACCCTGCGCGATGAGGCGGTCCACAACCTCGAGCACACCGCCTTCCTGGCCGTCGGGCTGATCTTTTGGACAGCCGTGTTGCCGCGCAGTGACGCAGTGGTCGCGCTCGGGATGATCGCCCGGTCTGTGGTGGTGCTCACCGGGCTGGTGGGAGGCTGGCTCCTCGCCGTCTACATCGGCTACGCGCCGACGGTGCTCTATGCGTACTCCGGCAGAGGCGGACTGACGGCGACCGCCGACCAGCAGATCGCTGCCGGCGTCATGTGGGTGCCCGCGAGCGTGCCGTTCCTCATCGTGCTCATCTGGCTCGGCGCGCGCTGGTTCGAGAACGACGCGCGCGCAGCCGCAGCCGAGGCCGGCCTGCGCGGCGAGGTTCACGCGTGACCGCCCTGCTCGGCGCCGGCTGGCCCGTCGTCGCGGTGAGGCTGGCCGCTCTGCGTCCACGTGACACCTGTCTGATCGCCGGTCTCGTCCTCGCCGGTTGTGGTGCGGCCGCGAGCGGGACGCCGACGGCGCCCAGCGTCGGCACCCACACCGGGGAGGTCGCGCCGGCGCTCTCGGGCACCTCGATCGAGGGCCACACCGTTTCGCTGAGCGCGCTCCGGGGCTCGGTGGTCGTCGTCCTCTTCTGGGCGTCCTGGTGCGCACCGTGCCAGGCCGAGCAGCCCGCGGTCGACACGCTCGCCGAGCAGGAGACGAAGACCGGCGTCCACTTCCTGGGCGTCAGCGTCGACGTCGATGCCGGCGCGGCACGGGGGTATACGTCGCGCTATGGCGTCCCGTACGACAGCCTCGTCGACACCGCCCAGACCATCGCGGTGGACTTCGACATCGCCGGACCGCCCACCACGTATGTCATCGACAGCACCGGCCACGTCGCCGCCGAGCTGCTCGGCCAGCTCAACACCGACCACCTCGCCGCCGTCATCACCGCGGCGCAGCGCCAGCGCTAGGCGGGCGTGTCGATCCGCCGCCGGGACGCGACGGGTTCGTCACTGGGGGCCAATATGCCCCCACCACACTGATTGGGTGCGCCTCCCGACCCAGGATCCCCGGCTCAGCGCGCTCGCGCGCCTTGGCCACCGCCTGCCCTCGATCAGCAACGCCGACGAGGCCGCGCTCGAGGTGACACGTGCGCTGGCGCCGCTCGACGTGTGCGCGTGCGTGGCCACCATCCACTCCGACATGGCGGTGGTGGTGGCGCTGCACGTGCCCCAGTCGCTGCCGGACACCCGCCTGAGCTCCGCCCTGGCGAGCAGGCTCATCGGCATGCGCATCCCGCTCGACGGCGTCGAGGCATTCCGCCAGCCGGTCCTGCTGCGCCGCCCCTACCACGGCGCCGCGGGAGCCGCCGACACGCTGCGCAGCCTGACCCAGGACTCCGACCTCGCCCGCGCCCTGCCGGCGCCCGCCGATGAGGGCGTCGTGGTCGCCGTCCCGGTGATGAGCCGCGACCGCGTCACCGCGGTGCTCAGCGCCTGGGGTCCGGGGTGCTGCGCCGAGCTCATCCCCACCATGGAGGCGGCGGCGGCCATGCTCGCCGCGGCGTGGGGACCCGAGGTCAAGCCCGCCGTGGAGCGCTTCCCGACCACGACCGCGGCGCGACCCAACGCGCGCATGCGCCGCACCCTGGAGTCGCTGCTCAAAGACGATGCCATCGCCGCGGCGGTGCAGCCCATCATCCGCCTCCACGACGGCAGCGTGATCGGCTACGAGGGCCTGGCGCGATTCCCGCCGCGCGTCCACCTGCTCACCCCCGACGAGCTCTTCGCCTCGGCGAGCTCGCTCAACATGCAGGGCGTCGTGGACCTGGCCTGCCTCCGTGCCGCGCTGCGCGAGGCGCCCATGCTCGGCGACGCCGACCTCTTCGTCAACGTGCTGATCGGCACCCTGCTCGACCCCACGGGCATGACGGCGCTCCACAGTGCGGTGCGCGACGCCGGCGTCGACCCCAGCTCGGTGGTCCTCGAGTTCAGCGAGCGCGAGCCGGTGACCGACCTCGCCCGCCTGCAGCGCATCGCCGCCGAGGTGCGCTCGCGCGGCTTCCGCATCGCCGTTGACGACGCCGGTGCCGGGCATGCCAGCATGCGCGTCGTCGCCGAGCTCCGGCCCGAGTTCATCAAGGTGGACCGCTCCCTGATTCATGCCGTCGACTCCGATCGCGCCCGGCGCGCGCTGGTGGTGGCGCTGCTCTCCTTCAGCGGCCACATCGGCGCGCGCGTCATCGCCGAGGGCATCGAGACCCAGGCCGAGCAGGAGATGCTCACCTCGCTGGGGGTGATGTTCGGCCAGGGCTGGCTGCCGGGGCCGCCGGTGCTGACCGCGCCGGTCGAGGGCCATAGCGAGATCGAGGTGGTCGACGAGTCATGGTTTGCCCGTCAGCACGTCTGCAGAACCCGCGAGACCGCCCAGCCCGACCTGGTGACCGCGTCGCAGGGTGGCTCGAAGGCTCAGCCCGGTGGGGCGCGCCGCGGCCTGGCGCGGGCCCTGACAGACGCGGCGCGCGCGCTGCAGAGCGAGCACGACCCCAGGCGGATCGTCGGCGTGATGGCGGAGCAGCTGATGCGCGTCGTCCCGGTTAGCGACATCGCCATCTTTGCCGCCGACTACGAGACCCATCGCATGGTCCCGATGTTCGCAGCCGGGGCGGACAAAGACGAGCTTCTCGCGGACACCTTCTCGCTCGACGCCGGGCTCACCGGCTGGGCGTTCGCGCGGGGACGGGCGGAGAACGTCCCCGACACCGGCAAGCATCCGCTCGCCCGCCAGGTGCCGGGAACCCCGGTGGTGGAGGAGTCGCTCCTGCTCATCCCGCTCGTCGCCGGCGAGCACAAGCTGGGGATCATCAACTGCTGGCGGCTCGGCCTGAGCAAGTTCACCAACCGCGAGGTCGAGGCGGCGTCGCTCTTCGCGCACATCGCGGCTGCGGCGTGGCGCAACGCCCAGCTCTACGCCGAGTTGCTCAACGCGGCGATGACCGACCCGCTCACCCGCCTGTACAACAGCCGCTGGCTGCGCGACGCCGGCGAGCGCGACCTCACCCGGGCGGCGCGCGACGGCAAGCCGTTAACCCTCCTACTCATCGACCTCGACCACTTCAAGCAGGTCAACGACGGCGGCGGCCACGCCGCCGGTGACCTCGTCCTGCAGCGCGTCGCGGCGCGGCTGCGCGCCACCGTCCGCGGCGCCGACGCAGTCGTCCGTCTCGGTGGCGAGGAGTTCGTTGCGGTTCTCCAGAACTGCGACGCCGACGGCGCCAGCATCGTCGCCGAGGCGATCCGCGTGGCCGTCCGTGACATCGCCTTGCCCGAGGGCTGCGGCCTCTCCCGACTCACCGCCTCGATCGGCATCGCCGCCTACCCTGAGCACGCGAGCAGCCTCGAGCAGTTGCTCGCGGCCGCGGATCGCGCCATGTACCTCGCCAAGCAGGGTGGTCGCGACCGCGTCGCCCGTGCCTATCCACGGGCTGAGGCAACCATCGTGCCGCTGCCCCCGCGCCGCCGTCGCCGTCCGCACGCAGACCGCCGCCTCCTCGCCCGCGCCGACTGACAGCGGCGCGTGGTCAGGTATTACCGGCCACTGTCAAACCTCGAAAACAAACACGGTTTCGCCCAAGGCGATGGTTGCAGGGTCGAGGAGCGCCACCACGACGGTCACGTTCTCGTCAGCGAGCTGGACCGCGCAAGACCACCTGTAGCTCACCTTTGAACAGAGACGTTCGCCCCTTGACCTGGATGGCGCACATCGCGTCATCGTCCACCCGCCGCGCAATACCATCCACCCCGAGATCGTCAAGCGGCAGGAACACGCGCGTGATCCGTTCCGAGTACCCGACTATTGCCGACCACACCAGCCATTCGATGACCTGGCCGAGGTCGCGTTTGGAGGGAGTTGCTAGCTCTGTGGCTCGGTCCACGGGCGCGGCACGAGAGCGACGTGATCGGTCATCGCTGGCGCTCAAGGCTTAGGCAGAACATCGGCACCTACCTCCCGCGCCGACCTTGTCCCTCCCAGGCGCGCCTGTCAAGGCGCGGGGTGGGCCTTGTAGAGTGCTGTCTCGAGGCGGGGCCGTCAGATGGCGGGCGCGCGTGGGGCGGAGGGATTCGAGTTGGCGGTGAACGCAAACGTGATCGCCTGACGCATGACGAGCCAAATGCTCAAGCGGGTGCTGTCAATCGACGGCGGTGGGATTCGGGGCCTGGTGCCAGCTCTGGTTCTCGCCGAGATCGAGCGGCAGACCGCGCGGCCCATCAGCAGTCTGTTCGACCTCATCGCAGGAACTTCGACAGGCGGCATCTTGGCACTTGGCCTCACCTGCCCTGGAGATGACGGCAGGCCAAAATACGCGGCGACCGACCTTGTCGATCTATACAAGAATGACGGCCACCGTATCTTTCCTCAGCAGTTCCTCGGCAATGTGAAGCAGCTCTTTGGGCCCAAATATTCTGCACGCGGTATCGAGACGATACTGCGCCGCTATTTCGGGCAAACCCGTCTCCACGATGTCATAACCGACGTATTTGTCCCCGCGTACGAGTTTGAAGTAAGGGATCCATTCTTCTTTCGCAGCAGTCGCGCCAAGGCTGCGCCCGAGACCTTCGATTACCCGCTGTGGGCGGTCGCTCGAGCGACGTCGGCTGCTCCGACCTATTTCCCCCCTGCGGAGGTCACTGCCCAAGGCGGTAAGCGATGGGTCAATGTGGACGGGGGGCTCTATGCAAACAATCCCAGCATCTGGGCGCTGGCCGACGTTCTGGCGGAGGGTGTCCGCCTCGAACACATCCTCGTCGCATCGCTGGCCACCGCGAGCAACGAGTCAAAGCGACCATTCCCCTTGCAGGACGCAAAGGGATGGGGGCTGCTCGGATGGGCGCGCCCTGTCATCGACATCGCATTGACCGGGGGCAGCGATGCCACGGAGTTCGCCCTGGCCGCGCTCTTGGGAGAGCGCAACTTCCGTTTTCTGCCCACCACTCCCGTCGCGAATGAGTCACTCGACGACGTTGATCAGCCCAACATTGATCGGCTGGTGGAACAGGGTCAACGCCTGATCGAGACGGAAGGTGAAGCCATCGCGAACCTGTGTGCGGCGTTGACTTCCTGAGCCTGGGGCACCGCGCGGCGGTGATCCTGCTGTCAGAGCAACGAGGCGATCCGCTCGGAAAGCCGCTCGGCGATCATGACCGTCGGGAAGTGCGTGAATGCCGAGGGCCCATTGGGCGTGATCGACGCGTCGACAACGCTGAGTCGCTCCGTACCGTGGACGCGTCCCGACGTATCGACCACCGCGCCATCGTCGGGCCGCGGACCCATCGAGCAGGTCCCGACGACGTGCGGGAAGGAGTAGCCATTCGCGCGGATCAAGTCCCGCAGCTCAGCGGCGCCGCGCGCTAGCGGTGAGGGCGGGTCGGCACACAGCCGTCGGATCTCCGGCCGGCTGGCGACCTCACACGCCCGGATGTAGCCCTCGGCAAGCAGCTCGACGTCGAACGGATCGCGCAGGTTGGGGAGGTCGATGCGCGGCGGCTCGCTGGGATCCGCCGAGCGCAGCCGAACGGTGCCTCTCGAGCGGGGCCTCAGGAGCACCGTGTCAATCTGGAAAACCGGCGGATCGCCGATCGGGTCCCGCAGCCAGAGCATCAGGTCCGGGGCTTCGTCGCTCGAAGCCGCCGCGCTGTGGAACGTGGCGATCATGTGGAGGTTGGGAGTGGTGCGAGCCGGCCCGCGGTAACCGCAGTCGATGTCCGTTCCCCCGTGGTCAGCGAGGTTCGCGCCGACGCCGGGCAGATCCACCCGGACCGGAATCCCGACGGAGCGCAGGTGCTCGGCCGGTCCGATGCCCGAGCGCATCAGGATCGGAGCGCTGCCGTAGGTCCCGGCGGACAGCACGACCCAGCCCGCTTCGATCAACGCCCCGTCGACGAGCTGGACGCCGCTGGCACGGGTGCTCTCGAAAACCACCTCGGCGACCTGCGTGTCCGGCCGGATGGTCAGGTTGCGCGGCGTGCCCCCAACGGGGAGATAGGCGTCAGCCGTCGTGACCCGGATGCCGTCACGTGAGCTCATCGGCATCCGCCCGGCGCCCACGGCGCCCGGTCGGTTGTGATCCTCGACCAACGGAAAACCCACCGCCTCCAGCGCCGTCAATGCAGCCGCTCCGATCTCGGTGAACTCGATGTCGAGGTAGCGACTGACCGGCATCGGGCCACGGTCGCCGTGCCACGGCTGATCGCCGAAGTCGGCGTCGGCCTCGAGCCGCGTGAAGTACGGCAGCACGTCCTCGAAGCCCCAGCCCACGTTCCCCAGTGCCGCCCATCCGTCGTAGTCGCCCGGTGCGCCCCGCACCGCGAACCTCGTCACCCGGGCGGTGCCGCCGAGGAGCTTGCCCCGGCGCAGGTTCTCGACAACGCCTCGCGCGTCCGGTTCCGACGCGTAACCCCAGTCGAACTCTCGACTCATGCCCCACCCGTCGCGGAAGCCGTCGGGCAGGTTGGCGCGCAGGTCAGGGCCTGCCTCGAGCAGCAACACCGACCGCGACCCGGACTCGGACAGGCGCGCTGCAACGACGCATCCAGCAGCCCCGCCACCGACGATGACGACGTCGAACACTCTGACGCCTACCGCCGCTGGTGCAGCCGGCGAGCAATGGGCAGCACTGGTCCTCCCCCATGCCAATGACGCCGCGCACTATAGAGGGTGGTCCAGGCAGATCGGAACTGGCCGCGGCTGCCTCAACCCGCCGAACTGTAGGAGAACGTGGTCGCGAACCCGCAACGCTGGTGCAGGTCCCAGGCGAGCGGTTCGTCCGTGACGCGAAGCACGTCGGCGACCACCTCCTCGCCCGGATGATCCAGCCCGGGAATGCCGCACGCTATCGGAGCCGCTGACCCACGGGTGTCGTCGCGGCGACGTCGACGTAGTTGCCGGCCCGGATCGCCCAGCGACGGCGGATGTGCGACAAGGCGATGCTCGCCTTGCGCACGTGGTGGACCTCACCGATGGCGGCGGCGAAGTTGGTCAGCACAGTGCCGCCCGCCCGGCCCAGGAAGATGTCGGCAAGGGCGCGATGCTGCGGCTCCGTCGCCCGCTCGTCCACGTACAGCACAACCCTCCACGGCGCATTCCGCTCGTCGTCGTCGTACCAGCCGGCCATCACAACGTCGAGCCCGTCCAGCGGAATATCGCCGGCGTGCCCGTCGCGAAGGTGCCAGGACAGCGCGAACTGGCAGATGCCGTGCGTTGAACGGCCGCCCGGCCGCCCACCGACGCTGCGGCAGGGGCAGATGGCATCGCAGTTGCACGACTCGAAGTAGCTGCCGCTGACCGTCCAGTCACCCCGGGTCGTGACCCGTTCCATCTGCGCGCTCCCGAGAAGCCATCGCCTGCCGATCTGGCGCGAAAGGATAAGTCAAGGGCCAGCGCGCTAGCGGTCAGACGGCTTCACGTTGTAGTTCAGATGGAACACGTTGCCGGGGTGTCCCGACGGCAGCTCGATCGGTACCCAAGAGGTTGGATGAATCATTCCCTGGGGCACGGGCGGCACGGGCGGTGACGACCCACCAGGAGCACCTCGCGAGCAACTCGACCCATAGCGCCCACGTGCCGTACCCGGACGCGGGGCTGTGTCGTGAACGGCCGGCACACACGGGGATCGCCTCAGGACGCCTTGGTGGCGCTCCAATTGCCGGTGCCGGTCGGGGCCTGGTATGTGCCGGACATCATGTTGCCGGAGACCGTCCCGTGTAGGTGACGAAGCCTACGGCGCCGAACTTGATGGCGTTGCCCACCACGTTCCCGGCGATGCCGAGGCTACGGGCGGGAGAGGAGAGCTTGATGGTGCCGGTGAGATTCGACGCGCCTGTTGCCAGGTGAGAGTGAACGTGCCCGAGTAGACGCCGCTGTACGTCCCCGACCACGACCCCGAGAGATCGGCGGTGGCCGCGGCGGTTGCGGTCGGCGTCGGCGTGCTGATCGTCGGGGTGGGTGTGCTGATGTTGGCTACGGCGGTGGGCGTCGCCGTGGTAGATGTCGACCCGCCACAGGCTGCCATCAAGCTGGCGCTCAGCCTGCAATGATGCCCAGTGTATACGAACCATTGCAGTACTCCTCAGTTACAGTTGTAATTGGCATAAACATGTCAAGAGTTGCGGAAGTCGCGTTTGGAATTGAGGGTGTTGGTTGCTCGCGTTGCACGCCGTGAGTGCCCCGCCGAGCATCGCGGTGCCAATTAGCCCGATCCCACCGGGCAATCTCCTATACACGTACACGTGGCGTCCTCCTCCCAGCCTGGCGAAGCAAGCCTGTGATTCGCATCGATGACACCGACTCGACTATCGACAGCAACATCCTCGTGACAGAGCGGTGGAGACCACCGGCCTGTATTCAAAGGCCGGTGGTGGAGCGGGGGGGACTCGAACCCCCGACCTCTGCCGTGCGAGGGCAGCGCTCTCCCAGCTGAGCTACCGCCCCGTGGGTCGCGAGGCGGAGCCGAGTATAGGACCGCCGTTTGCGGCCGCGACGCGCACCAGCGCAGCGGTGAGCCGGCGCTTGCGCCGCCTACGCGTCCTCGTCGACGAAGTAGGTCTCGCAGGCCCACTCCATGAGGTTGTCGGTCATCGCCACCGGGCGACCGAAGTAGCGGGCGGCGTGGATGATGTGGTTGAGCAGGTCACGGGGATGCGAGCCGTGCAGCGCGCGCCCCTTGGCGGTGTAGTGGCGCTCGATGAGCCGGGTGAGGACGTCCTCGTCCATGCGCAGGCTCTCCATCACGCAGCGGCGCCGCCAGATCTCGCGGTACTGAGTCTCGGTGGGGTCGGGGACATGCACCTTGAAGTGCACGCGGCGCAGGAACGCCTCGTCCATGAGGTTCTGCGGGCGCAGGTTCGTCGAGAGGATCAGCAGGCACGTGAACGGCACTGCCACGGTGGTGCCGGCGCGGCTGATGTTGGCGTAGTCGACATGCTTCTCCAGCGGCACGATGAGGCGGTTGAGCAGGTCGCGCGGCAGCATGTTCTGCTGGCGGCCGAAGTCGTCGATGAGGAAGAGGCCACCGTTGGCCTTGAGCTGCATCGAGGCCTCGTAGAAGCCGAGTCCCGGGTCGTAGCTGAGCTCGAGCATCTTGGGGGTCAGCTCGCCGCCCACCTTGACGGCGGGGCGCTGCACCAGCTGCCAGCGGCGGTCGTGCGCGGGCAGGTCGCGAGCGATCGGGGTGTGGTGGATGGGGTCGAAGAAGCGGATCACCTCGCCGTGCACGTACAGCGCGCGGGGCACGAAGAGCGGTGGCCCCATCAGCGAGGCGGCACCCTCGGCGATCGAGGTCTTGCCGTTGCCGGGCGGCCCGTGCAGGAAGATCGCCTCGCGTGCGCTGAGCGCGGGGCCGAGGTGGTCGAGGACGCTCTCGGCCAGCACCAGGTCGCTGAAGGCGTCGTGGAGCCGGGAGCGGTTGACCACGCCGTCGACGACCGCCTGCTGCTCGGCCATGGCAGTGTACTCAGCGATCGGCACAGGCGCCGGCCCCGCGTACTGGTTCAGCTCCATGAGCTCCCGGGCCTTCTGGCGCCCCGTGCTGGAGATCTGATGCTCCATGGCCGCGCTGATCGTCTCCCCCGGTGCCAGCGAGGTCATCCGCACCCCCGCGGTGCTGGTATGGCCCTCGTCGGCGAGGAACTTGAGGGTTGCCCCGAGGATGGAGAAGGGCAGGCAGGTGTGGGCGGCGATGTCGCGGCCCAGCATGCTGCCGTTGAAGTAGAGGACCTTGAGGACGAGGTCGCAGATGAAGGTGAACGGCAGCCCGGTCTCCTCAGCCGTTCGCGGCTGCGGGGGCAGCGCGATCGCGGGCGCAGGGGCGGGAAAGGAGACAGCCATTGGGGGCAATTGTCCCATCGGGCTGCGCGGCCGATCCCCGCCGTTGCCAAGCCGCGTCATGGAGTGACAGCGCGTCAGACATGGGTCCCACAGGGCGTCCCGGCGGCGCCCAAATCCCGCGATTGGCGGAGGGACGCTGACGGGACGGCCTGCTAGGCTTTTGGCGATGCATCCCGTTCCCATCGACGAGGGGGCCAAGGACCGGCGCCGCATCGGCCCGTTCTGGATCGAGGAGGGCCTCGGCCTGGTCGTGACCGGGGCGGTCATCCTGGCCGTGGTGATCGCCCTGTACGCCCTCGCGGTGGTGCTCCGGCCGGCGTAACCAGCCCCGCGGGGGCTCGTTGCACCAGTGGCGCGACCGCGATCGATCACGAGGATTTCCGTGCACTCGAGCTCTCCACGACACGGCCGCAGCCGCGGCAACGTGTCCGCGCGCCCGCCAACGCCGGTGCGGCCCCGCAGCGCCACGGAGCCGGTTCAGCGGCGCCGCCGGGCCAGCCTGCGCCGGCCGCGCCGAAGCCACCGCCTGCGCATCGCGCTGATCGCCATGGCTGTCCTCGGTTCGCTGGCCGGCGGTCTCGTCGCCGCCGTCTTCGTCGCCTACGCGTCCTACCGATCGCAGCTCCCCGACGCGCAGACCGTTGCTGCCATGGAGCCGCCGCTCGACAGCCATGTGTTCGACAGCAAGGGCAACCTGATCGCGGTCTTCAACGACTCCGGCGTCCGCCACCTTCACGCCAGCCTCGACAACATCTCGCTGTACACGCGCCTGGCCACCATCGACGTCGAGGACCGCCACTTCTACACCGAGGGATCGTGGGACCTGCCCCGGCTCATCAAGGCAGGCTGGGACAACCTCCGCCACACCGGCACCACCCAGGGCGCGTCGACGATCACCGAACAGCTCGCCAAGATCAGCTTCTTCAACAGCCCACAGAGGTCGATCGACTACAAGGTCAAGGAGATCGTCCTCGGCAACGAGCTCGAGTCCAACTTCACCAAGGACCAGATCCTCGAGATGTACCTCAATCGCGTGCCCTACGGGAACCACGCGATCGGCATCGAGACCGCCGCCGAGCTGTACTTCTTCAAGTCCGCCAAGGATCTCGACCTCGCGGAGTCGGCGATGCTCGCCGGCCTGCCGCAGTCGCCGTCTGCGCTCAACCCGGTCATCCACGACGCCTCGACCACGGTCAACCCTGACGCCAAGGCGCGCCAGCGCGAGGTCCTCGACGCGATGGTGAGCAACGGCGACATCACCCAGAAGCAGGCCAACGCGGCGTTCGCCGAGAAGCTCGGCTTCCACGACTGGAGCGAGAGCACCCCCAACCCCTACCCCGACGTGCGCGACTACGTGCAGCGCTGGCTCAACGTCAACTTCGGTTCCAACTACATCAACCCCGGTGGCTGGGACATCTACACCACCATCGACCCCACCAAGCAGGTCGCCGCCGAGACCGCCCTGCACAACGGCATCGCGGCGATCCGCAACCAGCACAACGCCAGGGACGGCGCCATCGTCAACATCGATCCCAAGACGGGCAAGGTGCTGGCCCTCGTCGGGGCCTGGGACTACGGCGATCCCGATGTCGGCCAGACCAACATGGCGTTGAACACGCGCAGCCCCGGGTCGACGATCAAGCTCTTCACGTACTCGGCGGCGATCGCCTCGCACCTGTTCACGATGACCACGCCGATCGTCGACGCGCCCGTGCACCTCGCCCCCGGCCCGGGCCAGCCGACCTACTCGCCGCTCAACTACGACCGCCGCTGGCACGGCACGTGCGTGGTCAAGACGTGCTTCGGCAACTCACTCAACGTCCCCGCAGTCAAGGTGGAGGCCGCGGTCGGCATCCCCTACATCACCAACCTCGAGATCGCCGCCGGCATCGGCTCGTACGCCAACGCGGGACCCGGCGGCGACCGGCCCTGCGCGACCTGTTACTCGGCCACGCTCGGCGGCTTCCCCGTCACCCCCCTGGAGCTCGCTGACGGCGCCGCCACCATCGCTGACCTCGGCGTGCACCACGACCCCTCTCCGGTCGACCACATCGTCGACCGCGGCACGGGCAAGACCTTCTTCACGCTCAACCCCGACGCCAGCGCGCGGCGCGTCGTGCCCGAGAACGTCGCCTTCATCATCAACGAGATCACCAGCAACGACGCCAACCGCGCGATGGACTTCGGAGCGCACGGCGACCTCTGGCTTCCCGATCGCAAGGTCAGCGCCAAGACCGGGACCGCCGAGTTCTTCGTCGACAACTGGACGGTGGGATGGACGCCGGATTTCGTGAGCACGGTGTGGGTGGGCAACCCCTACCCGTCGTGCCTGAGGAACGCCGACCGTCCCGCCATGGCCAACGCCATCAACCACGGGCGCGTCCTCTACAGCGGCATGACCGTCAACGACCCGTTCAGCCCGGCCGATCTCGCGCACTACGGCCTCAAGCCGCTCAACAACGCGTGCGGGCACCTCGACAACTCGTCGGGTATCACCGGTGCGGCGCCGATCTGGCACAGGGACATCGAGGCAGCGCTGGCCGGCACGAAGGCAGACTGGTACAGCATCCCCAAGGACGTCGTCGAGGTCGGCACGGGAGACACCGGCGACTTCTTCCTGCCCGGCACCCGGAGCAGCCCCAGTGCCGGCAAGACGTGCTACTTC